>DATLMQ010000175.1:0-18242 GCA_035537215.1 Acidobacteriaceae bacterium | reverse complement strand
GTCTCCAGGATGATCATCGGCCAGCGCGGCCGTTCGGGCTTCGGCCCGCCCTCCGCACGTGCCTTCTTCTGGATCGACCGGATCTCCTCGTAGCACTCTTCGAGCGCCGCGGCGAACGCTCGATGCACCGCCTCGGGATCGCTGCCCGCCACCACGCGCGGCGTATAGCCGTAGCCCTCGAACAGCTTCTGCCGCTCCTCCGGCGTGATCCGCGCCAGCACCGTGGGATTCGCGATCTTGAAGCCGTTCAGGTGCAGGATCGGCAGCACCGCTCCATCCCGCTCCGGATTCAAGAACTTGTTCGAGTGCCAGCTCGTCGCCAGCGCTCCCGTCTCCGCCTCTCCGTCGCCCACGATGCAGGCGACGACCAGGTCCGGGTTATCGAACGCCGCTCCAAACGCATGCACCAGCGAGTACCCCAGCTCGCCGCCCTCATGTATCGATCCCGGAATCTCCGGCGCGACGTGGCTTGGAATCCCATACGGCCAGCTGAACTGCCGGAACATCCGCTCCAGCCCCTGCCGGTCCTGCGAGATGTACGGATAGATCTCCGTGTACGACCCCTCGAGATACGTATGCGCCGCCAGCCCCGGCCCTCCGTGCCCCGGCCCGATGATGTACATCATGTTCAGGTCGTGCAGGCGGATCAGCCGGTTTAGGTGCGTGTAGATAAAGTTCAGCCCGGCGGTCGTTCCCCAGTGCCCCAGCAGCCGCGGCTTCACATCCTCCGGCGTCAGCGGCCGCTCCAGCAGCGGGTTGTCCTTCAGGTAGATCTGTCCAACGGTAAGGTAGTTCGCGGCAAACCAGTACTCATTCAGCAGAGCGACTTCCTGGGCATCAAGCGACAGCGGCACGGGGCACCTCGGTGAGGGTGATCGTTCCGCACGCACAGGAACGAGTGTTCGTTGTTATCTTCGGCGATCTCTGTAAACGATGCGCCACGCCAAACTAAAATCCCGGATCCAAACCGCCGTGATCTTCGGTCCCATCCGCCCGTGCTGATCCTGCCCGGCCCTCGACCGCAGGCGTTCACCCGCAGACCCTACCAGGCCCGCGACCACCGGCCCCCGTCCTTGTCCTCATCGCGCAGCCGCGCATCCTGGCCTGAGTTCCGCTCCAGCAACCGGCCGAATAGCCAGACCAGATCCGACAGCCGATTCAGATACGCCAGCACCTCCGGCTGCACCTCTTCGCCGCTCTCGGCCAGCCGCACCGTGCAGCGCTCCGCTCGCCGGCACACCGTACGCGCCACCTCAAACGCCGCCGAGGGCACCTGCGCTCCCGGCAGCGACCAATCGGCCAGGATCCCCTCCATCGATTCGATGCGGTTCACCTGCTCGGTCAGGGCGTCCACGTCAGACTCGCTGAGAGCGCCCGTTCCCTTGCGGCTCTCGGGTGGCGTCGCCAGCGAGGCCCCCACGCGAAACAGCGTCCGCTGGATCTCTTCGGTGGCCGCTCGAATCGACGCATCCGGGCACAGGCTCCGTGCGAGTCCAAGCGCCGCGTTCAACTCGTCTACCGTCCCATACGCCTCCACTCGGGCGTCCGCCTTCGACACCCGCGACCCGCCCACCAGGCCTGTCGTTCCGTTGTCACCGAGTTTGGTTGCGATGCTCAGGGATGAGGCCTCCGCTGCATCTCATCCTAACCCTCGGCCGCTCGCTCCCGGTCAATCGCCGAACCGGCAGCGCGGATTCGCCAGCGTATCCTGTGGCTGTGGTGGAGCCACGAAACGGAGGAGGAGGATCGTTGCCCACGCAGCTTCGCAACACCCGGCAGAAAGCCGCCATCCGTGAAGCGTTCCTCCGCGCCGATCGCCCGCTCTCCCCGGAGGAGGTCCTCGCCTCCGCGCAGGGCGAGGTCGAAGGCCTCAGCATCGCCACCGTCTACCGCAACATCAGCGCCCTTCTGGAAAGCACATGGCTCACGTCCATCGCCATGCCCGGCGAGGCCCTGCGCTACGAGGTCGCCGGCAAGGCCCATCACCACCACTTCCGCTGCAACGGCTGCGGCAAAGTCTTCGAGATGCAGGGCTGCGACGTCACCCTCCGCCCCCGGCTGCCGCGCGGCTTCCGCGTCACCGGCCACGAGTTCTTCCTCTTCGGCCGCTGCGCCGACTGCCCCTGAGTCAACTTCCCTGAGTCAACTTTCCTGAGGCAATCTCCTTGAGTCGCCTGCTCCTGAATCGGCTGTCTAAGCCACCAGTGCATTCGCGATATAGATCAGCCCCACGCCCGCCAGCATCGCCGCCCCCACCAGCATCCACGACGCTCGCGCCTCGCGCAGCTGCGGCAGCAGTTCGCCCGCGATCATCTGCAGAAAAAATCCGGCCGTGATCGCCAGCAGCGCCGCCGATCCCCGCATCGACACGTGGAACCAGGCGGTCAGAACACCGCCCGCCAGCGGCGCCAGGGCATCCGCCGCCAGCAGCAGGTAGTCCACCCTGCCCGCACGTTCACCGCGTGTGCTCAGCAGAACCGTACTCACGCCGTCGCCGATATCGTGCGCCGCAATGCCCGCGGCGACAATGTATCCCGCCGGATGCGACGCCGCGTACGAGAGCCCGATCGCCATCCCATCGCGGAAGCTGTGGCTCACCAGCAGCAGGCCGCCGAATCGCCCCCACGCCCTGTGCGACCGCGGGCTGGCGTCGCGGCCGATCAGCGCCTCCAGCCCGCTCTGCGCAAACAGAAATCCAAGAAACGACACCAGCGTCAGCGTGAACACGGTGGCCGGTGTGCCCCCCGCCGTCCGCTCCATCACGATCGCCTCCGGCAGCAGGTCAAGGAACGCCGCCCCCAGCAGCAGCCCTGCGCTCAGCGCCATCAGAAACGACAGTGCCGACCGCAGCCGCAGCGCCAGCAAACCGCCCAGCAGCGTGGAAAGGACCGGCACAATCAGCAGAACCAGAGGCAAGGCGAACTCGCAGGAGGGGCGCTCTCCGCGCGAGCGTCCGCGCGAGCACCCCTAATGCTACTACGGTCGCAATTAGTGCCAGTGTTCCCGGACCGGTACATCCGGTGCAGGTCCTCGCGGCAGCGGCCAACTCGTTCTCCTGCAGGCTCATCTGAGCAGCCAAGGAACAAGCGTTGTGCCGCTGGGCTCGTCCCCGAGAATGCAAACGGCACGCACCTCCGTATCTCTCCGGGAAGGACGATCGTGTCCTCTCCGTCAGCACCGGCAAACCGGGTGGATGAACGCGCGGCATGCACATCGTAATCTTCGGGCTGACGATCTCATCCTCGTGGGGCAACGGCCACGCTACCCTCTGGCGATCGCTCGTCAAAGCCATGCTCCGCCGCGGCCACACGGTTACCTTCTACGAGCGCAGCGTCCCGTACTACGCCCGCGAGCGCGACCTTGACGAGCTCCCGCGCGGCGGCCGCCTTCGTCTTTACGGCTCCCTGGACGACATCCGCGTCGAAGCCGAGCGCGACCTGAACGACGCCGACCTCGCGCTCTCTACCAGCTACTGCCCCGATGGGGAAGCCGCGGCCGAGCTCATCCTCGCCAGCCGCGCCGGCATCCGCGCCTTCTACGACCTCGACACGCCGGTCACCCTCGACGCCCTTCGGCAGGGCACCCCGGTCGACTATCTGCCCACGGACGGCCTCGGCGACTTCGACCTCGTCCTCAGCTACACCGGCGGCCGCGCCCTCGACGAGCTCAAGTCCCGCCTCGGCGCCCGCCTCGCCCTTCCGCTCTACGGATCAGTCGACCCCGACCACCACCGTCCCTCAGCCCCTCGCCCGGAGTTCGAAGCCGCCGTCTCCTACCTCGGCACGTACGCCGCCGACCGCCAGGCCGCGCTCCAGACCCTCTTCCTCGATCCCGCAAAGCTGAAACCCGACGCCCGCTTCCTCATCGGCGGAGCGCAATATCCGGACGACTTCCCCTGGCTGCCCAACGTCGCCTTCGTCCGCCACGTCCCTCCTCCGCTGCACCCCGACTTCTTCAGCTCCTCGCGCCTCACGCTCAACATCACCCGCCGCGCCATGGCCAGCTACGGCTTCTGTCCCTCCGGTCGCCTCTTTGAAGCCGCCGCCTGCGGCACACCTCTGCTCAGCGACTCCTGGGAAGGCCTCGACACCTTCTTCCACCCCGGCCGCGAGCTCCTCGAGGTCCGTTCCGCCGACGATGTCATCGCCGCCATGAACCTCTCCGACGATCAGCTCCGCCGCATCGCGAAGGACGCCCGCGACCGCACTCTTGCCGAACACACCGGCGACCGCCGCGTCGCCGAGCTCGAATCCATCTGCGCCTCCGTGCGCCAGCCCGTCGAGGCACGCGCCTGACGCTGTCCACCGAAGGAGAACACCCGATCGCATGTGGGGCATCATTCCAGCAGCGGGCGCCGGCAGCCGGATCCAGCCCCTCGCCTTTTCGAAAGAACTCCTCCCTGTCGGCAGCCGCATGGAGAACGGCCAGGAGCGCCCCCGCGCTGTCAGCGAGTACCTCGTCGAGCGCATGATCCGCGCCGGTGCCGACAAGCTCTGCTTCGTCATCTCCCCCGGCAAGACCGACATCCTCGAGTACTTCGGCGGCCGGCTCTGGGGCGCCGACATCGCCTACGTCGTCCAGCCTTCGCCGGGCGGCCTCTGCGATGCGCTCTTCCGCGCCATCCCCCTCATCGCCCCCAGCGAGTCCGTCCTTCTCGGCCTGCCCGACACCGTCTGGGAGCCCGAGGACGGCTTCGCCCGGCTTCCAGACGACCTCCTCTCCTTCCTGCTCTTCCCGGTCGCGCGTCCCGAACTCTTCGACGCCGTCGTTACCGACGCGCAGGGCAGGGTAGAGGAGATCCAGGTCAAGCAGACCGGCGCGCGCTCCTCCTGGATCTGGGGAGGCGTGCGCATGCCCGGCTCCGTCTTCCACGCTCTCCACGCGCTGTGGTGCCGCCCGGAGCGCCGCGACGAGTATCTTGGGACTTTAGTGAATGCCTGGCTCGGGCAGGGCGGGGAAGCCGTCGGCGTCCGCGTCGGCACAGCCTACGTCGACGTCGGCACGCTGCACGGATACCGCGAAGCCATCCGTCTGCTCGGCGATGATACGGAGGAGAGATTGGCAACCGCAGGAGCTACACGATGATCGCAGAGGAAGCCACGCAGCCCGGAACCGACGAGATGAAGCAGCGCATTGAGGCGCTCGGTCCCTGGTTCCACAACATGCGATTAAGCGGCGTTGAAACCGCTCCAAATCACTTCTTAGGCGACTATCCGGCCATCAAGTTCCGTCATTTTCACGACGCCATCCCGGCCGATCTTACCGGCAAGAGCGTCCTCGACATCGGGTGCAACGCCGGCTTCTACTCGCTCGAAATGAAACGCCGCGGCGCGTCCCGCGTCCTCGGCATCGACACCGACGAGCACTACCTCCGCCAGGCCCGCTTCGCCGCCGGGGTCACCGGCGCGGACATCGAATTCCGCCGCCTGGGCGTCTGGGACGTGGGCTCCCTCGGCGAGCGCTTCGACCTCGTCATCTTCATGGGTGTGCTCTACCACCTGCGCCACCCTCTGCTCGCGCTCGACCTCATCCACGAGCACGTCGCCAAGGACCTGCTCCTCTTCCAGAGCATGCAGCGCGGCAGCCGCGACATCGTCGAGGTGGCCCCCGACTACGACTTCAACGACCCCGCTCCCTTCGACGATCCCGGCTCCCCCAAGATGCACTTCATCGAGCGGAAGTACTCGCACGACGAGACCAACTGGTGGGTCCCCAACCGCGCCTGCGTCGAAGCCATGCTCCGCTCCTCCGGCTTCGTCATCGAGTCGCAGCCCGAGGACGAGGTCTTCCTCTGCCGCTGGAAGCCGGTGGACGTTCCCCCCGATGGCCCTCACTGCGTCTATCCCAGCCGGAGCCCGCGCTGATGCCCAGCCCGGAGCCCGCAGTCGCCGCGGCGCTGCGCGAGCACGCCGAAGATCTGCTCACGCGGCGCTCGCTCGAGCGCGCATGGACAGCCTTCCACCACGCCGAAGCCGTCGGCGCCGACCCTGACCGCTGCAGCGCCGGCCGCTGGGAGACCGCCATGCTCCTCGGCGATCTCGAAAGCGCCTGGCGCGAAAACGATGTCATCCGCCGCCGCGGTTCGCCGGACCCGCACCGCTTCTGGCTGCAGCAGCGCATCGATGGCAAGCGCGTCATCGTCCGCTGCCTGCACGGCTTCGGCGACGCCGTCCAGATGCTCCGCTACGCCCCCCAGCTGCGCGAGCGCGCCGCCGAGGTCATCTTCGAAGTCCCACCGCGCTTCGTCCCGCTCGCCCGCTGCTTTCGGGGCGTCGAGAACGTCATCACCTGGGGCGACGACACCCCCCGCCCCGCCCCCGCGTGGGACGTCCAGGTCGAAGTCCTCGAGCTCCCGTATCTCTTCCGCACCACCCCAGCCCATCTCCCGCTCGAGACTCACTACCTGGCGCTTCCGCCCGAGATCATCGCCTCCACGGCCCAACGCATGGGCCGCCGCGAGCGTCCGCGCGTGGGAATCGTCTGGGCCAGCGGCGAGTGGAACCCCGGGCGCAACGTCCCCCTCTCGCTCCTCGAGTCTCTCCTCGCCACCCCGGGGATCGAGTTCTGGAACCTGCAGGGCGGCCCCGCCGCCGCCGAAGCCGACGGTCTTCCCCTGCGCAGCACGCAGGACCTCCGCGACGGCCTCCTCCCGCTCGCCGCCACCATCGCCAACCTCGACCTCGTGCTCACCGCCGACACCCTCGCCGCGCACCTCGCCGGCGCGCTCGGCATCCCCTCCTGGGTCATGCTGCAGCACGCCGCCGACTGGCGCTGGATGCACGCCCGCGACAACAGCCCCTGGTACCCCTCGCTCCGTCTCTTCCGCCAGCCCGCGCCCGGCGACTGGGCCAGCGTCATCCACCGCCTCGCGCACGAGCTCTCCAGCTTTGCCCCGCAGGCTCATGCAGCCGCTTGAACTCGAGACCCACTATGCCAGCTGACACCCTCGGGCGCGCCTGGGACGCCTTCGACGCCTATCTCTTTGACATCGACGGCACCCTCATGCACTGCACCGACGCCGTCCACTACTTCGCCTTCAACGACGCCCTCACCGCCATCGCCGGCCATCCCCTCACCATCGATGGCGTGGTCGCCCACGGCAACGTCGACATCGGCATCATCCGCGACGCCTTCGCTCGCGCCGGTATCCCCGAAAGCACATGGCGTCCCCGCCTCGGCGAGATGCTCCGGCGCATGGGCACCTTCGTCTCCGAGCGCCGCGGCGACCTCTGCATCGACGTCCTTCCCCAGGTTCGCGAAGTCCTCGGCCATCTGCGCACACGCGGCGCCATCCTCGGCACCGCCACCGGCAATCTTGAGGTTATCGGCCGCGCCAAGCTCGACCGCGTCGGCCTCCTCGATCTCTTCCACTTCGGTGGCTGGAGCGACGCCTCCGAGACCCGCGGCGACGTCTTCCGCCACGCCGCCGCTAAAGCCCGCGAACTCACCGCGCGAAACGGCGCCGAACCCCCGGCCCTCTGCGTCGTCGGCGACACCCCCGCCGACGTCCGCGCCGCCCGCGAAAACGGCCTCAAAGTGATCGCCGTCGCCACGGGGATCTACACCTTCGAAACACTCGCAGCCGAGCATCCGGACCTGCTCATCCGCTCGCTCGAAGACCTGCTCCCCGCCGCCTCTGTGCTCATAGCCCAACCTGAGGCCGAACCCGAAGAAGCCGCCCGCTAAGCCGGCCCGCAGCTCGCCACAATCTCCTCGAACTGCTCCGCCCGATGATCCGACGTGTGCTCCGCCAGGATCCTCTCCCGCGCGCGCTGCCCCATGCGCACGCGCTCCTCTTCGGGCAGCTCGCGCAGAATCCGCCGCACATCCTCCCCATCGGCCGGCAGCAGAATCTCCTCGCCCGGCGTAAGAAACTCCTCCAGCCCGGTCCACGGATCCGACAGGATCGCCGCCCCGCATGCCGACGCCTCGAACAGCCGCACCGAAGGCGAATACCCCGCCGCCACCATGTCATCCCTCGTCAGGTTCAGCGTGAACCGCGACGACGAGTAGAACGCCGGATGCTCCGGGGGGGACAGGTGAATGATCCTCTGCACGTTCCCCGCCCACGCCACATCCGCCGGATACTGCGGCCCGGCGACGATAAACCTCTGCTCCTGCGAAGCCGCTGCCACCTCGTTCAGCAACCCCATCAGCTTCGGCTGCCGATCCGCCGCATACGTTCCCAGGTAGCTCAGATCGCAGCGAAACTCCTCCCGCACCGGCGTCGGATGATACAGCTCCGGATCCACCGAGCAGTAAAACGCCACCGCCCTCCGCGCCCCGAATCTCTCCTCCAGCTCCCGCAGCGTCGGCCCGCCCGTAAAGCTCAGATACGCGCTGTACTCGCGGATCAGCCCCGCCTCCAGATACTCCGTCCCGCCCTTTGCCCGCAGCTGCGCCATCGTAATCGGCGTGTCGATGTCATAGAACAACACCGGGCACCGCGCCCTCTCCGCCAGGGCTCTCGTAGCCGCCATCGCATCCGGGAAGTACGACCCCACCACCACCGCATCCGCATCGCGGCTCAGCGCCAGCAGCGGCCCAGCCTCGGCCGTCCAGTCCTCGTACAGGTGCACCGTGCAGAACGCAGGCTCGGGCAGATCGCGATTGCTGCGATACCACTCCACGTCCTTCTCGACAAAGTGGATCTCATGCCCGCGCCGCGCCAGCGCCTTCAGCAGCGACCGGTACGTCGTTCCGTGGCCATTGCCCCACGATGACGTCACCGTCAGCCCATAGACCACCAGCTTCATGCGCTCGCCGTCTCCACATCCGCCGTATGCACGGGCTCGCCGCCCCGCGCCGCCGCCTCGCGCCACCCCGGCACGTGCGCCCAGTCCGCCATCATGGCGAGCGACTCCGTCTGCGGCCCCACCTCGCCGCGCCTCCGCGCCCGGCACTCACGAAAGGCATAGTCGGCCTGCGCCGCCCGCTGCGCATACGTATGGTCGCGCAGCCCCCGCGCATGAAACGCCGCGCCGATCCGTCGCCGCCCCGCCTCGTCATGCGCATGCAGCGCCGCCGCTACATCCTCCGCCGACTTCACCACCAGGATCTCGCTCCCCGGCTCAAAGCAGTCGCTGATCCCCGGCCAGTCGTCGCACAGCAGGCACGTGCCCGCGCCCGCGACCTCGAACACCCGCGTCGGCGGCGAAAACCCGAAGTCCGCCATCGACGCGCGATTGATGTTCATCACCATCCCCGCCGAGCAGTTCACGCGATTGTGGTCCGCGGTCGGCACATGCCCGATCCAGCGCACATTGGCCGGCATCGGCTTTCCACCCCAGCCCTCCCCGCCCAGGATGAACCGCTGATCCGGAGCCAGCGCCGCCGCCCGCAGAAACAGCTCCTCCACGCGCGCCTCGCGATCCGGCAGCCGATTGCCCAGAAACGCCACATCGCACACCAGCTCCGGGTCCGGGGCCACAGGGAAGTGCGTCTCCGGATCCAGCCCGTTGTACATGCTGTAGTACGCCCGCGCGCCAAACTCCCGATACCCGTCCCGCGCCTTCGGTCCGCCGCCATACGTCAGAATCGCGTCATATCCGCGGCACGCCAGCGCCAGCGCATCCCCCGCATCCGCGCGCATCCGGTACACCGTCGCCGGCGCATCCACATCCCAGATAAAGGTCATGCTGGTCGCCGAGCACTCCGCCGGCACCCTCCGCTCCAGCTCCGCATCGTCGCACCCAATGCCCGAGTGCTTCACCACAACGTCCGCCTCGGCCGCCAGCTGCAGCATCCGATCCAGGTCACGCCCGCCATCCGCCTCGCGCGGCTGGTACACGATCGACCGCACATAGCTGAAATCGTCGCTGTCCCGATGCTGCTGCCGTCCGTACGCATCCGGCTCTGCAAACGTCACATCGTAGCCCAGCCGCGCCAGGTACTTGTAGCAGCCGCGATAGTACGTCGCCGCGCCGTTCCAGTACGACGACACGATGCTCGATCCGAACGCAAAGATCTTCACGCCCCCAGCTCCTCGAAGATGCCCGCCAGCTCCGCCGCGCGGTGCTCGCACGTGTGCCTCGCCAGCACCGTCTCGCGGCCGCGCCTGGCCTGCTCCGCTGCTAGCGCCGGACTCTCCAGCAGCCGCCGCATCGCCTGTTCCATATCCGCCGGCGCGTTCGCCATGTAAAAGTCCTCGCTGCGGAACAGCCCTTCCGTATCCTGCCACGGGGCCGACACCAGCGGAATCCCGCACGCCAGCGCCTCGAACACCCGGATCGTCGGTATCCCCGTCATCGCCTTCGTGTACTGCTGTCGCGGAATATGCACCGTCAGCCGCGCCGACGCATACACCCGCGGAGCATCGAGGTTCGGCAGATAGCCACCGTACTCCACGCCATGTGCGCGCAACGCCTCGTGTCCCTCCTCCGGATAGCGCACACCGTAGATCTTCGTCCGGAACGCGGGTGCAAGCTTCGCCGCCGGCTCCAGCAGGTAGCCCCGTATCTCCTCCGTGCGCTCGCCCTCGCCCCAGTTCCCGATCCACACAATCTCCGCTCCGCGCGCTACATCCGCCATCGGACGAAACACCGTCGTGTCCGCCGCTTCGTGCAGCACCCACACGTTCCTCACCCCGAAGCGTTCGCGGTAGATCGTCTGCAGTGCCGCCCCAAACGCCAGCACGCCGTCGAACCGCTCCAGCCCCAGCACCGCAAAGCTCTCCGGCGACGACGACGCCCGATGATGCGTGTCGTGGAACAGCAGCTTGAATCCCAGCTCATCCCGCAGCTTCAGCAGCAGCTGCGCCAGCAGCGGCGGATTCCACTCATGCAGCAGAACGAACTGCGTCCCGCGCAGCCGCTCCCGCCACAGCTCCTCTGTCTCCTCCGGCCCATAGGTCTGGATGTCCAGGTCGGCGTACGTTTCCATGAAACGGTCGAGGGAAGCCTGCCCATGGTCCTCCGCGCGCAGGTTCTGGATCGACCACTCACTCTCCGGCTCGTACGCCGTCACCTCATGGCCATCGGCGCGCAGCGCACGCACCAGACCGCGGAGAAAGTGTGCGTTCCCGTTGTTCCAGTCCGACCGCAGCGTGTGAGCGAAGTACGCGATGCGGAGCTTACGCGGCATGCGCGGCAAACTCCTCAAACGGATCGATCGGCGAGTTGCCATGGGCCTCGACGTTCTGCAGAATCAGCGACGCATACAGCGCCTCATAGCAGTCCGCCATCCTCTGCGGCGTAAACTCCCGTGCCCGCGCCTGCGAGCGCTCCCGTGCCCGCGCCAGCGCCTCTCCATCCGTGCTCAGCCGCTGCAGCAGCGCAGAAAGCGACTCCGTATCCCGGAAGTACAGCGCACCCTCGCCCCACACCTCGCGCAGCGAAGGGATATCGTTCGCCAGCACCGCACACCCGAACAGCGCGGCCTCCAGCGGAGCCAGGCCAAACGGCTCATACACCGACGTCGCAATGTAGATCCGGCTGCCGCTGAACAGCTCCGCGAGCTCCTGCTCCGTCTGTCGCCCGATCAGCAGCGCCGCGCCCAGCTCCGTCGTCGACCGCGAGCTCTCGTGCCTCTGCTCGCCCGCCACGATGATCGGCATCGGCGCCGTGACATCGCGCAGCATCGCAATGTTCTTGCCCTCGTCCCACAGCCGGCCCACCGTCACCGCCTGCATGCGCGACCGCACATCGACCGTGCGCTCCATGGGGCTGCGCCCGTTGTAGATCACCTCAAGCTCCGTCAGCCCCGGATAGTGCGCCCGCAGCGCGCGCCCCATCCACTCCGTCGGCGCCGCCACGGCATTGGCCCGCGCCAGCCCGATCTGCACCAGCGCCCGATACCGCCGCAGCCATGCCGAAGGCTCCAGCCCGCCCGGCCGGCACGCCTCCGCCCAGCCCAGCACATCGCTGTGCGCCGTCACCAGCTTGGGAATCTCCAGCGGCAGCGCCCCATAGCAGAACTGGTTGCTGTGCAGCAGGTCGGGACGGAACGTCTCCGCAATCCGAAGCAGCACCTCCGATCCCTCGCGAAAGGCGCGCTCGTTCTCCTGCATCCATTCCAGTGGCACGTGCGACGCGGCAAACACGAATGCCTCGTCATAGGTGGCCTCCTGCCCCGCACACCAGGACAGCTGTTCGTCGGAAGGCGCGCGGCCGAAGCTCACCAGCGCGATCTGATGTCCGCGGCTCAGCAGCTCCTGCGTCAGCTCTCGCGTAAAGGTCCACACGCCGCCGACCGTATCCGTGGTCAGCAGGAGGCGCATGCGATCTCCTCCTGCTGCGAGTCGCGCGACTCAAGCTCGTGCAGTGAACGTGGCTGTTGTTCTTGAATATCGCTCCATCCTTTGTCTGCGAACAGCTGCAGATAAAATTCATGCGCGCGCTCCCAGGCCTGCTCATCGGGCTGCGCTCCAAACGTCGTCACATACTCCGGGCTGCCAGGGAAGGGAAACATCGGCACCGGCTCGGACACCCATACGCCACGCGACTTCAAATGGTTCTGCCACGCCGCCACCTGCATCGGGTCGTCTTCCGGAACCTTGATCAGGTTCGCCTGCACCCACGGAATCCGCTGCCGCGCGTAGATCAGCAGCTCCGAGATCCGCTCCGTCGTGATGCGGCAGTTCTTGTTCATCGCATCGCGTCCCTCATCCGTAATGGATTCAATTCCGCACTCAAAGCTCACGCAGTGCGCCCGCGCCAGCAGGTCCAGCGACTCCTCGTCCCACAGGTCGATGCGCGTCTGAAATCCAATCGACACCGGCCGCTTCGCGATCTCCTCCAGCAGCTGCCGCACCTGCTTGCCCACACCGAAGATCTCGTCGATGAAGTAGATGTAATCCACCCCGCGCGCAATCAGCTGATCGATCTCCGCCACCACAACCTCGAGCGGCCGCTCGCGATACTTGTTCCGGAACAGCGTCTTGTTGCAGAACGTGCAGGAGTACGGACACCCGCGCGCGAACTCCACCTCCGCTCCACGGTGCAGATGGTCCGCTCCGTTGCCCGGAAAAATATGGTGCAGATGCGCATGCCGCTCCACCGGATAGTCGCTGTAATCGAGCGTCGGCACCGCCTGCATATCCGTGGCGCCCAGCCCCGGTGTCGTGTGTACCAGCCCCTTCGCATCGCGCCAGCAGCAGCCCGCGATCATCTCGCGCGGCGTATTCGCCAGCTGCGGCAACGTCTGGTCCGGCTCTCCGCGCAGCACGATGTCGGCCCCCGTCTTTTCGAGCGTCGCCCGCGGCGTCACCGACCCATGCGGCCCGATCACCACCGTCTCCGAGCTCCGGCCCAGCCCCGCGATCCACTGCTGCGGCACCCGCAGCTCCGGCTGCGGACAGCGCCAGAAAAGATAGGACGGTGCCGTCGGGATCACAAGAAAATCTTCCCCGAACGCATCCAGCCGTTCACGCACCTGCTCCATCCCCAGGCCACCCATCCACGCGTCGATCAACAACACCTCGTGCCCCGCCTCGCGCAGAAACTCCCGCGCCGACAGCAGCTCCAGAGGGAAGTGCGGCTCCGCGCACCCGAAGTAGGTCGAGCCCGTGAAGCTCCACGCCGGATTCACAAGCGCGAACCTCATGCCACCTCCTGCACCAGCTCTGGCCGCCGCTGCTCCCCTAATAGCTTCCGATGATCCATCCAGAAGCTGTGGATTGCCTCAAGAGTCTCCCGCAGGGACCTCCGTGGATGCCACCCTGTGTGGGATGCCAATTTCCCCGTATCCGAGATATAGAGCGGCTGGTCCCCCGGCCGCACCTCGCTGTACCGCAGCGTCGGTTTCCGCCCCGTTGTCCGCTCGATCGCCCCCAGCATCTCCAGCACCGACACCGCGCGCTCCATGCCGCCGCCCAGGTTGTAGATCTCTCCCGCGGACCGCGGCCCGTGTGCCCGCACCGCCTCCATCGCATCCAGCAGATCGTGCACATGCAGAACGTCCCGCACCTGGCATCCATCGCCGTAAATCGTGATCGGCTGCCCTTCCAGCACAGAGTACAGAAAGTGCGCCACCCACCCCTGGTCCTCGGTCCCAAACTGCCGCGGCCCCGCGATGCACGACATCCGGAACACCACCGTCGGCAGGTGATACATCCGTGCATAGTCCCGCACATACTGGTCCGCCGCGCCCTTCGAGCAGCCGTACGGCGAATGAAAGTCCAGCGGCTCTTCCTCCGTCACGCCGTGGAAGTTCTCCCGCGCCGCGCGGTAATGGCTGCCGTCGATCGTCACCGGAACGCCATGCAGCGATCCATACACCTTGTTGGTCGAGGTAAACAGCACAAACGGCTGCCGCCCCGACCTCCGCGCCGCCTCCAGCACATTGAAGGTTCCGCCGACGTTCACCTCGAAGTCCGACCGCGGATCGTCCACCGACGTCGTCACCGCCACCTGCGCCGCGAAGTGATAAATCTCCGTCACCTCCCGCGCCGCCTTCGCCACAGCCGCCGCATTCCGTACATCCCCGTGCACAAACTCCAGCCGCTCCGCTCCGTCCAGCCCCTGCAGCCAATCCAGATTCGCGCCCACACCACGGCGTGACAGGTCGTCGAAGATGCGTACCCGCGCCGCCGGCTCCGCCAGCAGGCGCTCCGCCAGATTGCTTCCGATGAAACCGGCGCCTCCCGTGATCAGGATCGTGCGCGCTGATTGCTTTGCCATGGTTCTCCTTGCCTCCTTCGCGCGGGCGATCGCCGCCTCCCGTGCGGTCTCTACGCCGTCAGCCCATAGGCGCTGAGCTCCCGCAGCATCGTCTCCGCCTTGTCCTCTGCCTGCTGGCCGGAAAGCCACAGCGCCAGCTCGCGGAACCCTTCCTCATGCGTCACCTGCGGCTCGTATCCCAGCAGCTTGCGAGCCTTCGCGATATCCGCATAGCAGTGCCGGATATCCCCCGCGCGGTACTTCTGCGTAATCACCGGCGGCAGATCCTTGCCCAGCGCCTCGGCCAGAATCTCGCCCACGCGGCGAATCTTGATCGGTGTCCCGCTGCCGATGTTGATCACCTCGCCGTCCGACTCCGGCCGTTCCATCGCGAGCATGTTCGCCCGCACAATGTCATGCACACTCACAAAATCGCGCTGCTGCTCTCCGTCCTCGAACACCAGCGGAGCCTGCCCGTTCAGCAGCCGCGACGCAAACACCGCCGCCACGCCCGTGTACGGATTCGACAGCGCCTGCCGCGTCCCGTAGATGTTGAAGAACCGCAGCGCCGTCACCGGAAGCTCGTAGTTCCGCCCGTAGATCAGGCACAGCTCCTCCTGGTCGCGCTTGGAGAGCGCATACACGGAGTTGATCTCCGAAGGCTTGGTCTCATCGGTCGGCGCCGGAGCCAGCACCCCGTTGCACATCGCGCAGTGCACCTCCCAGCGCCCCTCGCGCAGCTGCTTCACCGTCCGCACCGGAGGAAACGCCTCCCGCCCGCACACCGTGCACACATACCGCCCCTCGCCGTAGATCGACATCGACGAAGCCACGATCAGCTTCTCCGGCCGGAGCTTGTTGTCCAGCAGCGCCTGCAGCAGCTCCGCCGTGCCCAGCGAATTCACGCTCATGTACCGGCTGATCTCGTACATCGACTGCCCGACGCCCACCGTCGCCGCAAAGTGGAAGATCACCTCCACGCCCGCCAGCACATCGCGCAGCCGGTTCGGATCCCGCACGTCTCCGCGGATCAGCTCCACCTCCGGCGACAGGTAATCCGGCGGCCCCGAAGGATGCACCTGCGGCGTCAAGTCGTCCAGGATGCGCACCTTGTGCCCGGCCCGCAACAACCCGTCGGCCAGGTGCGATCCCACAAACCCCGCTCCGCCCGTAATCAGCACCTGCCGGGAGCGTCCGCTGCGCACGGGCTCCGTCGAATCCATGGATGTCTGCATCGTCAGATCTCTCCTGCCAGAATCTCTTCCAGCGGTTGTGCCCCGGAAACCTTCGCCGGGGAGGCGTACCGTTCCACCGCCCAGCGCGCGAAGTCGACAAAATCCTGGTTATCCTTCGGCGGGCTGGTGTGGTGCTCTTCGAGCCCCAGGTGCGCCGGTGTAAAGCACAGCGTCATCGCTACCCGAAACGGCTCCAGCCCTTGCATCTGCCGGTCGAACCACTCCGTCGCATTCGGCCGGAAGGAGTCCGCCCAGCTCAGCCCCGTGCGCAGGTACTGCACCCCGTGCTGCTTCATCCACTGCACCGCATCGTCAAACCGCGGATCCTCAAAGTGGAACCACTGGCAGAACCCCACGCTGCCGTCCTCGGGAAAGATCCTCGCCGCCAGCTTCGGCTCGCCGTCATGTTTCACCAGGCCCAGGTAGTAGTGCCGGTAGTACGAGCTCCCCTCCGCCTCTTTATGCCGCGTCTCCGCCGGCCAGCTCGGCGGCAGATCGAAAAGGCTGTACCAGTGGATCCGCTCCACGCGCCCCTGCAGCAGCTCCAGCGTGCGGCGCAGACCGAACTCCTGCACCTCCTCGGCCCCGAACGACGACACCCCGACCTCGGTCACCCAGATCGGCTTTCCCGTCACCTCGCGCGCTTCGGCGATCCGGTCCGGCCACTCCGTCAGCTGCCAGTGATTCCAGTCCAGCGGAAACCCGTGAACGCCCACCGCATCCACGTACTCCATCACGCCGTACGACGCCATCAGCCGCAGAAAATCGCAGTCGCAGGAGGACACCCCGCCCAGCACGATCGGAACCTTCGGGTTCACCTCGCGGATCGCCATCGCCGACGCCTTCACCATCTCGGCAAAGCGCTTCCACTCCGGGTCCAGGTGGAAGTTCCAATGGGAGAGGTTGTTCGGCTCATTCCAAAGAACGATCGCTTCCACCAAGGGGGTCTACCTCGTGGCCCAATAACCGATCGTTCCGTCCGGGCCTTATTTCGCTACCGCAATGGGAAAAGTGCGGCCCCGGGAGAGCAGGTGAAAGCGCTGCCGCCACCACCCCGGGCCGAAGGTATGTTCTTCGTGTAGACCCGTAAGTAGATGGTCGGGGTTGCCTTCGTGAACCGATATCTGCGGAAAACGCCCTTTTCCTTGTGAGACTTATCCCTCCGGCAACGACGTTCCTGCCTCGTTCCCTGTGCAAAACAGGTCTCTTTCTCTCTTTCACCTCGATCTGACTCCCTGCGGCGCCTCCATCCCGCAGCCTGTACATGTCTCCGGGCTGCTCCCATCCCCATGGCAGGCCTCTCCCTGCAGTGCTACAACGGAAGCTGTCCCTGTGGTCTAGCGGCCCAAGACTCCGCGCTCTCGTCGCGGAAACATAGGTTCGAATCCTGTCAGGGACGCCACTCACTCCACACTGGCCCGCCGCCCCGCCCGGCGTTACCGTAGGGCATGGTCGATCCCCAGTCCGTCCTCGCCAGCCTCGACGAACTCCGCTCCCTCACCGCTGACGAGCACGGTGCCCAGCGCCTCGCCTGGTCCCCCGTCTGGCAGCGCTCCCGCGCCTGGTTTCAGGCCAGGCTCGACCACACCCTCGCCGGCCTCCCCATCGAGCACCACTACGACGCCGCCGGCAACCACTGGATCACCCTCCCCGGCGACTCCCCCCAGGCCCTCGTCCTCGGCAGCCACCTCGACTCCGTCCCCAACGGCGGCTGGCTGGACGGCGCCCTCGGCGTCCTCGCCGCCCTCGAAGTCTTCCGCGCCGTCGCCACCGAGCACCACGGCCGCCCGCCCTGCACCCTCAAGCTCGTCGACTGGGCCGACGAAGAAGGCGCCCGCTTCGGCCGCAGCCTCTTCGGCTCCTCCGCCTTCGCCGGCACCCACTCCATCGCCGCCGACCGCATCCGCACCGACCGCGACGGCCTCTCCATGGAAGCCGCCCTCGCCGCCTGCGGCATCGCCATCGACCGCATCGGCGAAGCCTCCGCCGAACGCAAAGACCTCGCCGCCTACCTCGAGCTCCACATCGAGCAGGGCCCCATCCTCGAGCACCTCGGCAAGCCCCTCGCCGTCGTCGAGGGAACCAAGGGCGTCGAGCGCTGGGCCGTCACCTTCCATGGCCAGGAGGCCCACTCCGGCTCCACCCCCATGGCAGACCGCCGCGACGCTCTCGCCGCCTGCGCCAGGCTCGCCCTCGAGATCCGCCCCATCGCCCGCAAGCACCCCCAGGCCGTCGCCACGGTGGGCAGCGTCAAAACCTTCCCCGGCATCGTCACCGCCGTCGTCGGCCGCTGCGAAGCCACCCTCGACATGCGCGACCTCGACCCCCAGGTCCTCTCCTCCATGCTCCGCGAAGCCCGCGACGCCAGCGAGCGCTTCGCCGCCGAAGAGCGCTGCACCGTCGAGTGGTC
>DATLMQ010000174.1:0-16561 GCA_035537215.1 Acidobacteriaceae bacterium | reverse complement strand
AAAGCGAAGTGGGCATCCAACACCGGTCCTTATGCGCTCTGGCTGTAGCACCGTTCCGGTCAAGGTATTGAAATCCGTGGATGCTTTCATGCCCAAGGGAAGCTCCGTCCGGATGCTCCTCGACCTCGTAGACGCCCTGTTCGCCACCTCCGTTCCGGCGTAAACACGGTACGACCTCGATCCGCCTTCCAGCGGGCTCTTGCGCTCACGGGCAATACGATCCGTTCAGCCCAAGGCATTTGTGGCAGGGGCACGAACAAATTGGCCGGCTTCAGATTCTGCCACCCGTGCTAGTACCGGTCTCGTCGCTATCCGTGACGCGCATCACCGCGCCGGACAAACTCGCCGGCTCAGACTGTATTTTTCGCGTGAGGAACCTTGGGCTTTCCACGCCTCGGCCCAGTTGCCGCAAACATCCAGCTGCGCAGGAGACGCACCATGCTCTTCAAGGACCGGTCTGACGCAGGTCGAGAACTAGCCCGGCACCTCACACACTACGCCGACAGACCCGACACCGTTGTCCTCGGCGTACCCCGTGGGGGAATCCTCGTAGCCGCCGAGATCGCCACTACGCTCCACGCACCCCTCGACATCTTCCTCTGCCGGAAACTCGGGATGCCGGGCAACGAAGAGCTCGCCTTCGGTGCAGTCGTCGCCGGAGACGGCCAGTCCCTCAACTGGCCCATGATCCGCCGTGCTGGCCTCACAAGGGAACAGATCGCAGAAATCTCCGCCGAAACCCGCAGCACCCTCGATCAACGCGCCAGTCTTTATCTCCCTGGTCGTCGCCTTCTGCCACTGGCCGGCAAGATCGTCATCCTCGTCGACGACGGCGTGGCCACGGGATCCACGGTCTCCGCTGCGCTCCATGCCATCCGCCAGAGCAGGCCCAAGAAGCTGATCCTCGCCGTCCCCGTTGCTCCGCAGTGCGTCTGCGCCCGTCTCCAGCGCGAAGCTGACATGCTGGTACTCGTTCACACCCCGGCCGACTTTTACACCGTGGGCCAGTTCTACATCGACTTCTCTCAAACGCATGACGAGGAGGTCACGGCCCTTCTCGCGCGCGGCAACCGTCATTTGACCGCGGGAACAGCTCCTCCGTCCGGATCCCAGGTCCCGCAAATGGGTTCCCCTGCTATCTCTTCTGACCTCTAGACTGACAGTGCTCGACTCCGTCGCAAACCCGCCTACAGTCCCTCAGGGTTATTCAGCAGACGCGCGACGCAGTCTCGAAGCCTTGCCGGGGAGATAGGCTTCGACACATACATTGAAAACCCCGCCTGCTTGATCCGGTGGGCATCCCGCTGTGACACCTCCGCACTCAGCGCGAGAATCGGCGTCCGCTGAAAGGCCGGCCGGCTGCGCAAAATCGTCGCGACGCCGTACCCATCCACTCGGGGCATATTCAAGTCGAGAATAAAGAGATCAGGCTGACACAGCGCCGCCTGCGCCAGCGCCGTTTCGCCATCGGACGCCTCGACGATCGCCAAGCCGCACCGTTGCAAAATATGCCTCAACAGATCACGGCTGCTTCTCGAATCATCCGCGATCAGTACCTGCTTCTGTGTTACCGCCGACCTGGCCGCTTGGTCCAAATCGATCCCCGATGACGTCCTCCTCATCCTAGGGAACCCACCCGAATCAGCCTGTGACCTGAGTCACAGCAGAGGCCTTCACCAGGTTGAAATGGAATTGTGTACCCCGGTTTACCTCCGATTCCACTGAGATCGATCCGCCCTGCATCTCGACAAGCTGCTTGCAAATGGCCAGCCCCAGCCCCGCGCCACCAGGCGTATACCCGACCTGGTAGAACTTCTTAAAGATCATCGACTGCTCATCCGGCGAGATTCCGATGCCCGTATCTGCCACCGTCACCCGAATCAACCCTCCCTCCGAGGTCGCCGTCACGCTTACCTCGCCGCCGGTGGCCGTGAACTTCACGGCATTGCTCAGCAGGTTGTAGAAGATCTGGCGCAACCGCATCGGGTCGGCCATCACCAGCGCGTCTCCCGGATCACTCGTCTGGAGCGCAACGCCCTTCGCCTCCGCATGCGGCTGAATCGCGCTTACCGCCTCCGCCATCGCATCTCGCAGTGGCAGCGGCTCCGTCCTCACCTGCATCCCACCCGCCTCTATCCGGCTGAAGTCCAGCACATCATCAATCAGCTGCAGCAAATGCTGCGAGTCCTGCCGAATGTGCTGTACGAACTCCTTCTGCGCCTTCGTTAGGGTTCCCTCCATCTCCTCATTTAGCAGCTCCGCGAACCCACCAATTGTATGGAGCGGAGTTCGCAACTCATGCGCGAGAGCCGCCAGAAACTCACTCTTTACCCGGTTCAGCCGCTCCGCCTCCTCACGACGGCTCTGCAGCTCCGCCATGTAGCTCTCCTGCAACCGCCGAACCTCTTCCTGCGAGCGTCGACGTTCGGTCACGTCGCGAATCACCGCGGTCACCTGTACTCCACGTTCCATCGTGATCGAGCTCAGGCTGATCTCGACCGGAAACTCCGTCCCATCTTTCCGCAGCGCTCGCAGATCCGATTCCTGCCCCATCCTCCACGATCCGCCCACCTGCACAAAGGACGTCCGATCTTCCTCTTGAGCATCGTGCTGCCCCTCCGGCACCAGCAGACCAAATCCGCTCCCGATCAGCTCGTCGTGGTCATACCCGAACAACATCTCGGTCGCCTTGTTCGCAATCGCGATCGTACCGTTCTCATCCATCTGAACGATGGCATCCGGGGCGTTCTCGATTAACTCGTGGAACCGCCGTTCCGCCAACGCTTCCGCACGTGCATGCGCCTCGCGCTCTATAAGGCGCCGCACCTGGTCCGTGCGTTGCGTCAGCGATTCCTGCAACGCCGTGCGCTCCGTCACATCTCTGGCGATCTTCGCAATTCCGATCACCCGCCCGTCATCGCCCACAATAGGCGACAGACTCAACGACACCAGAATCTTTCTTCCGCTCTTGTGCTTCCGTAACGTTTCAAAATGCTGCACGCGTTCTCCGTGGCTCAGCTTACCTAGCAGCATCTCGATGTGCTCTTCGGCCCCGGGCCAAGCCAGGTCCTTCACCGTCCTGCCGATCGCCTCCTCGGCCGTGTAGCCGAAGATCCTCTCCGCCCCCTTGTTCCAGCTTGTAATCGTCCCGTCCAACGACTCCCCGACGATCGCGTCATCGGAGGACTCAACAATCGCGGCCAGCCATCGTTCGGGGTCAAATTCCAAGGGACGTCTGGGCCCTGGCGAACCTTCGCTTTGTGCGCTCTCCATACTCATTGCTTGCCTCCCGCTGGGTTCATGCCCCGCGTCTGTTGAGACAAACTCACGCTCATTAACATTGCTGCGTGCCGCAATGTAGTTGCACTTCGATTCTCGCGCTGCAAAAGTACTTCAAAACTGGGAAGTTACAAAAATCTGCCAACGAATTGTCCCACTTACACAAGAGACCCGAACTCTGGCGCCCTACAGCAAACACTGAACGCAGTACAACCGATCCGATCCTGGGACGAACGCACACGCCCCATAGCCTGAATTGGAGCCTGCTCAACGAGTCCTATGAGGCTGCATTACGATAGCGCGAGTTTTTACACTGTGCAACCAAGCCTATTAGAAAAACTGGCGCTTTTAGGTGCCTACCGATTGTCGCCCAGACCATACCTTGTTCGAACCTTCGAGTAGCTCGCCCCTAAGTCTGCGACAACTCTGCAGCGGAGCCTTACCGCCAAATCCCCTGGAACTTACTATCAGGCTTCGCTGTAATCCTTCGACACACCTGTATTAACTCTCTCGCGCGGAAGCAAACTTGTATGCATCGCAGCAACATGAACTTCATAAAGTCACTTTTTGCTATGGATCTCAAGCATCCCCTCACTCTCACTATCGGTGTCCTCCACCAAAACGAGTCCTTGGCCACCTTCCGCAATAGCGGTCTACATAGAAAGACGAAATGACTCTGTGCAGTCCTCGTCAGCCACGTGCTTGAGAAGCTTTGAGGCCCTGAAGCACTGTCGCAATCCGAACCAAATGCGCAATGAAACCGGACAGAAGTGCGCCTGGCGAAGGATTAGAAGATTTCAAAAAGATTTTTGGAACCGATACCAATTCCGGCGTATCTTATCCCTGTAACGGATCGGTTGAATGCAGTTCGATAGCTCATCACCGCTCGGTTGGGGCTCCACCACATCCCAATGATCGCGACGGCCGGGGCAGGATCCCGTTACCGCCCACACTGACGAGATACACACTGCAAGACAAAACCTATCGGGTTCAGGCGTAGCCCTCCGCCCGCCAAAGGAGACTCACGTATGTACGAAGTCATGTTCATCATCGTCTTCGCCCTCAACCTCTTCGTCCCGGCCTTCATCGGCATGCGCGCGAAGAATACTGCCGACTGGCACTCGCTCTAAGCAACCCTTACCCCCAACAGCGGCCATCCGCCGCATGACCACCGCTCACCAGCGCGTCCACAGGAGACAAACCCCATGTATGAAGCTCTACTCGCCACCGTTTTCGCACTCACCATCTTTGTTCCCGCCTTCATCGGCATCAGCGCGAAGACCAACGCTGACTGGCGCACCGCCTAACACCCGCTCCATTCAAGCAGAAAGGCCGCGAGCGCGAGCGCTACCGCGGCCTTCGTTGTTTTCGCAGCACCCGCCTTCCTCTGCGCTGCACCTGCTCCCACCTACTTACGATCCCTCGCTGTCACAATCCGAGTTCCGCCGCCCGTGCCTGCATCGCCGACAGGCAATTCCCGATGTGCTCCTCCACAGTGATCCCTAACAGCTCGGCCCCACGGGTGATGTCTTCGCGCTTTACCGCCCGCGCAAACGCTTTGTCCTTCATCTTCTTCTTGACGCTCGCAACCTCTACGTCCGCGATCGCCCGGGACGGCTTCACCAGCGCACATGCGGTCAGGAAGCCCGCCAGCTCATCGCACGCAAACAACGCGCGCTCTAAATGTGTCTCCGGAACCACACCCGAGTAATCCGCGTGCGCCAGTATCGCCCTCAGCATATCCTCCGGCCATCCCTGGGCACGGAGGTAAGACACGCCTACAAACGGGTGCTCCGCGGGCGTCGGGTGCCTTTCATAATCGAAGTCATGCAGCAGCCCCGCGCAACGATACCCTTCCGCGAACTGCGCCGCCTCCTCTGAACTCAGCCCAATCCGTTGTGCCTCCCGCACCCCATAGCTCTCCGTACAAGCGGCCACTGCGAGCCCATGCTTTATCAGCGATTCACTCGCAGTCCACTCCCGCAGCAGGGCTTCAGCCCTCTCCACCCCAAATCCGTCACGCATCGCACCCTCCCGTCATTCCATCGGCTGCTGAGCAGTTGTACCTTCAGAAAGCGTTCATCACGTGAGGCAGGTGATCCGCCCACTACCCCTGTCCTCCATCTATTCACTACCGAGGCTCACGTCATATGGTGTTACTTTCTTGGTTCCTCTCCGACTTTTCTGCCACTTTCTTACGGGGATCTTCGGCGATACCCCTTGACTCCCCAGTTACCGGGGTGTCAGAGTAGGCACATCGCTCGCCTCCTTATCGGACGTGCAGCGCTGCGGTGCCCGCTCTGGCAGCCGCCCGCACCACACAACATGTCTACCAACCTGGCGCCTATCGCCATGCCCACCCCGTCTCAGGTCACCGGTACGGAACGTGAGGTCCTTCGCTGCGACCACTGCAAGCTCGTTCAGTTCCGCACCGTCAGCGACATCTGCCGCAAGTGCAAGCGCTCGATACTGCCCGAGCAGCCTAAGCTGCAGCCTATCGCGATCTCCGCTGACGTCCCCGCACCGGAGGTCGAAGGCATCCAGGTCGCCTCCGCGGTCCGCGACCTCCGCCACGTCCGCAACCTCTCGCAGCGGCAGCTCGCCACACGCATGAACGTCCCCCGCACCTATATCTCTAAGATCGAGAATGGCAAGGCCATGCCCACCTTGTCCTCGCTCGACCGCCTCGCCCGGGCCCTCCAGGTCGATATCTCCGCCCTGCTGCGCGACGCGCCGACCCGCCATAAGGACGAAACCGCGGTCCTGATGAACGACCCTTTCCTCGCCGAGATTGCGAAGTACACCTCGCACCTCTCCTCGACCCAGAAGTCGATCTTCCTCAACCACGTCCGCGAGCTGGCTCAGGGCCGCGCCCGCAAGCTCGCCTAGATCTACCCGGGCCGCTTCGCGGCGGCCGGCGTATCATTCGCTCCGCACGTCCTTCGGCGTCGCGCCCTTGCCTTTACACAGGCAGGTGCCGCGACGCCTCTCCGCTTAAGTTAAGCCCCCGCCCGGTCACTCTTGGTTCCGCCGCCCTCCAGCCCACCTGCTCTCTTCCTTGCCAATTCCCCACTTCCTACTTCCTCTCCAACCGTCTATCCTCTTCACAGCGAGTCCTCCGTGGCCGAACTCATCTCCACCCGCGCCTGTCAGCGTTCGCATCGTGTCCACGAGCTCTCCCCCGAGGAGCGCGCGCTCTATGACACCCTCGACCCCGCACGCATCCCCCAGCACGTGGCCATCATCATGGATGGCAACGGACGGTGGGCCGGTAAACGTGCACTAAAACGATTTTTGGGACATCAACAAGGCGCAGAAAGCGTGCAATTTGTCGTCGAAACTGCGTCAAGAATTGACCTCCCCTGGGTCACGCTTTACGCATTTTCCCTGGAAAACAATCTTCGCCGCCCCAAATCCGAGGTCAGCTTCCTCATGAAGCTCCTCCGCAGCTATCTGGTGTCCAATGTGCAGCGGATGAACGACAACAACATCCGCATGGCCTACATCGGCCGCACGTACGAGCTCCCGCCTGACGTGCAGGAAACCATGGCCTGGGCGCAGGCACAGACTGCTAAAAACACCGGTACCACGCTCACCCTGGCCCTCAACTACGGCTCACGCTCCGAGATCGTCGACGCCACCCGAGTCCTCGTGCACTCCATGCTCGCCGAGGCCGGCCGACGTGGTATTTCCCTGGAGGACATGCTGGCCGCCGAAGGCCTCGACGACGCCATCAAGTCCCGCATCGACGAACTCCAGATCAGCGCCAATCTCTACACAGCGCACATGCCCGACCCCGACCTGGTCATCCGCACCTCCGGCGAGCAGCGCATCTCCAACTTCCTCCTCTGGCAGATTGCCTACGCCGAGATCTTCGTCACCGAGCGCCTTTGGCCCGATTTCCGGGGCCTGCATCTCCTCGAAGCCATCGCTGCCTATCAACAGCGCGAGCGCCGCTTCGGAGGCCTTGGCGAGTCTTCGGACGAAGACCTGGGCTCTGTCCTTCCCTCTGAACCGGAACTCACCCGGGGCTAGCCTTGGCCGGCAGAGGCGAGAGCGCACCGTCCAGGATCACGGTCACTTGCTCTCAGTTCCGCTCCGCACACCTTCTTCCAGTGGCTGCTGGACCAGCCCTCCCGCATGCCCTGATAGATTCCCTGCATGACATTTGACCGCCGCGCGTTCGTTGCCGCCGCTCTCACTGGAGGCGGCGCCGCTGCCGTTGCCCCTTCCGCCGTCCTCGGCCAATTCCTCAGCGCGCCGCGTCACGGTCTGCCCGGCACGCTGAAAGAGCGTTACGCCAAGCTCGACACCATCCTCTCGCAACCCGTCTTCAAGCGCGAGCTCTTCACATCTCCCGTCATTATCGAATCCGTCGAGCTCCTCAAGCGCGACAAGCAGTTCCTCTGCCGTGTCCGCTCCAAAGACGGCCATGAGGGTATCTCGGTCTCCAACTCCGAGCAGATGTTCTCCCTCTATCCCATCTTCGTCCGCCGCATCGCCCCTTTCTTCATCGGCAAGGACGGCCGCGACATCGAGCAGCTCATCCCCGCCGTAACTGTCCATAACAACAACTACAAGGCCCAGGGCCTCGCCATTTGGGTTCCCATCGCTACCCTCGAGTTCGCCATCCTCGACATGTTCGGCAAGATGAGCAACCGTTCCATCGGCCGGCTCCTGAGTGACAAAATCTACAACCGCGAGATCTCCGTCTACCAGGCTAATGGCGAGCGCGATATCTCCGCCGAGGAGACCATCGAGCACCTCAAACGCGACGTTGCTGTCTCCCACGCCAAGGCCATCAAGTTCAAGCTCGGCGGCCGCATGTCACACCCTGAGTTCCCCCTCGGCCGAAGCGAAAAGCTCATCCCTCTGGTGCGCGAAACATTTGGTCCGGACATGATCATCTCCGCCGACGCCAACGGCTCGTACACCGCGGCCGAAGCCATCCCCATCGGCAAGCTCATGCAGCAGTACAAGTACGCCTTCTACGAAGAGCCCGTCCCATTCGACTGGTACGAAGAAACTCGCCAGGTCGCTGACGCGCTCGAGATTCCCATCGCCGGAGGCGAGCAGGAGCCTTCCACGCACAACTTCCGCTGGCTCATCGCCAATGGAGCCCTCTCCATCGTCCAGCAGGACATGTTCTACTTCGGCGGCATGATCCGATGCATGCAGGTGGCTCGTATGGCCCAGGCGTTCGGCAAACAGTGCATCCCGCACATCTCCTCCACCGGCCTGGGCTACGTCTACATGATGCACTTCATCTCCGCCATCCCGAACTCCGGCCCCTTTCACGAGTTCAAAGAGTTCAACGATGTCCTCCCGTACCACTGCGCCTCGTCCACCCTGCGCAGCAACGAGGCCGGCGCAATCAAAGTCCCCACCGGCGCGGGTTTTGGGGTTGATATAGATCCCGACTTCCTGAAGCGCGCCACTGTCGTTACCGCTTAGCCTCGAGCAGCCCGCGCAGCATCGTCTTCACGCGCGTCGTCGCCTTCGTAATCGATCCAACCCGCGCTCAATCCATCCAGCATCTGCATTCGTGGCTCCGGATGCTTCATTCCCAGCCCGCGGAAGATCCCATCCCACTCTCCTGGTGGCACCACCTCCATCCCACCTCGCGCCCCAGCAGCCGGCCGAAGGTATTTCCGATTTCGAACGGCGTCACCGGCGCCGGTCCCTCCAGTTCCACAATCTTCCCGCCCGTCCAGCGCTCAGTGAATAACTCGGCCGCCGTGCTGCCGACATCCTCCGTCACAACCATCGGATAGCCTTTGTCGGGCGGCTGCAAGAAGGTCGGGATGACGCCAGTCGTCCGTGCCGGCTCCACATCCAACTCGAGTTCTCCATGCACCACCCCGAGGACCGCGGTCGCATGTATCCTCGTCAGAGCCCTGAATGAAGCGCATTCTCACCGCCATCGTCCTGATCGCCTTCGTTGCCGCCCTGATCTTCCTCGGCAAGCTCTGGATGGTGACCCTCTTCGCCGCGCTCATTGCTTGCCTCGCCGCCCTCGAGTTCCGCAGCCTAGCCGCCGCTGGTGGAAGTCCCGTCCCGCTCTGGTGGACCATATTCGCCACCGCGCTCTTCTTCGTCGCGACCTTCCTCCGCCCCCAGGACACCATCACCGCCGTCAGCTTTGCCATCCTGCTGCTTTTCAGCTGGAACGCCCTCCGGACCCCGCTGGCCCGCGTTCTCCCCGAAACGGCTGCCGGCCTTCTGCTGCTCCTCTACATCGCCTTCCCGCTCACGCTCATCCCCCTGATCTGGAATCGTCAGGAAGGCGACGGAACCGTCCTCGTTCTCTTCCTTTGCCTGTGCGTCTGGTCTGGAGACATCGCCGCGCTCTACATCGGCAAACGCTTCGGCCGCCGTAAGCTCGCCCCCCGCCTCTCCCCCAACAAGACATGGGAAGGCGCGATCGCGTCCGTCCTCGCCTCCGTCGTCTTCGGTCTCGCGGTGATCTTCCTCGGCGATTACCTCACAGCGCACGGGTCCAGCTTCACCCGCCTCCACACCGACACAGCCTGGTGGAAATGGATACTCCTGGCCATCTTGCTCAACATCGCCGCCCAGTTCGGAGACCTCCTCGAGTCCGCCCTCAAGCGCGGCGCTGGCGTCAAAGACTCCGGAACTCTCCTTCCTGGCCACGGTGGCGTGCTCGACCGCATCGACGCCCTGCTCCTCGCCGCGCCCGTCCTCTGGTTCGTGATCGTGATTCGCGAGTTCTTTTCCCTCGGGAGCTTCTGACGAATGGACCGGTCGCGAAAAACGGAAGCTCCTCGCTCTGCGAAAATAGCTGGGTGAAGAAGATCGCGATTCTCGGCTCGACCGGCTCCATCGGTCAGTCGACCCTCAGTATCTGCGAGTCCCATCCGGACCGCTTCCTCCCCATCGCTCTAGCCGCCGGCTCCAACCTGGAGGTCGCCTTCGCGCAATGCCAGCGCTGGCGGCCGCAGGTTGTCTCGCTCAGCACCGAGCCACTCGCCGACCAGCTCCGCTCGCGACTCAAGACCGCCGGCCTCACCGGCATCGAGGTTGTCTTCGGGACCGCCGGAACCGTTCGCGTCGCGACCCTTCCCGAGGCGACCTTCATCGTCTCCGCCATCGTCGGCGTCGCCGGCCTCGAAGCCACCTACGCCGCCGTCCTTGCCGGCAAGACCATCGGCCTCGCCAACAAGGAATGCCTCGTCGCGGCCGGCGATCTGATCCTCGCCGCCGCCCGCGAGCACGCCGTCGACCTCCTCCCCATCGACTCCGAGCACAACGCCGTCCACCAGTGCCTCCGCGGTGGAACCCCCACCGAGGTCAAGCAGATCTGGCTGACTGCCTCCGGTGGTCCCTTCCGCAACACCCCACTCGCCGACTTCGCCCACATCACGCCCGAACAGGCTCTCAAACACCCCACCTGGGTCATGGGCCAGCGCATTACCGTGGACTCCGCAACCATGCTCAACAAGGGCCTCGAGATCATCGAGGCCTGCAGGCTCTTCAACTTGCCTCCCAGCCAGGTCCGCGTCACCGTGCATCCGCAGTCCACCATCCACTCGCTGGTCGAGTTCGTCGACGGCTCCATCCTCGCCCAGATATCGGTCACGGACATGCGCCTGCCGATCCTCTACGCCCTTGCCTGGCCCGAACGCATCACCAGCGACCTGAGCTTCAACATGACCGCCCTTCAGCAGCTCGACTTCGGGACACCGGACTTCGAGCGCTTTCCCTGCCTTCGGCTCGCCTACGAAGCCGCTTCGGCCTCACAGGCCCATTGCATCGCGCTCAACGCGGCTGACGAAATAGCTGTAGCCTCATTCCTCCGAAGGGACCTCCCCTTCCTTGGTATTCCACGTACAATCGAACGTGTGCTCGCGCTCACGCCAGCCGCTTCGCCCGCGTCCATCCCGGAGGTGCTTGCCCTGGACCGCAGCGCGCGAAACCTTGCCGAACAGGTGATCGCCTCTCGCTGATCCGCCGCGGTACACTGCACACCCACGCCCCGTTTGAGGTCTCGCTAACTCACCTATGCATCTGCTTTCGGTCCTCGTAGAGTTTGGCATCGTGCTCGGCATCATGGTGCTCGTCCATGAGTTCGGTCATTTTGCCGTTGCCAAGCTTTGCGGTGTGCGAGTGGAGACCTTCTCCATCGGCTTCGGCCCCCGCCTCTTCGGCTGGCGCCGCGGCGACACCGACTACCGCCTGTCGTTGTTGCCCCTCGGCGGCTACGTCAAGATGTCCGGCGACGTCCCCGGCGAGCTCCCGACCGGCGATCCCGGCGAGTTCAACGCTCACCCACGCTGGCAGCGCGTCCTTATTGCGCTCGCCGGCCCCGTCGCCAATTTCATCCTCTCCTTCGGTCTGCTCGCCGCGGTAGGCATGTTCCACCACGAAGTTGAGCAGTATCTGAACGGAGCCGCGGTCGTGGACTACGTGCCCGCGGGCACCCCTGCCGCCCGCGCCGGCCTTGCCTCAGGCGACACCATCACCCAGTTCAACAACCACGCCCGCCCCACCTGGACGCAGATCCTCGAGGAGTGTGCGCTGAACCTGCACCGCACACTGCCCATCACCTTCACCCATAACGGCATTCCGCAGTCCGCGAACCTCAGTATCGATACATCCAGCAAGGACGAGTTCACCCCGGACAGCATGCCGGAGATTGGTCTCATCCCGAGAATGCAGGCTGTGCCCATCACCGTCATGGGCGTGGAAGCCAGGACACCTGCGGCGCGCGCCGGCCTCCAGCCCGGCGACCAGCTGATGCAGATCGACTCACTGCAGCCGCATTCGGTCACAGCGCTTCTCTCCTACCTGCAGGACCGCAACGGCGCACCCTCGGACGTCACGCTCCTCCGCAAGGGACAGCCTGTCCACGTAACCGTCACACCCGAGCGCCTGCCCAGCGGCGGCGCTGAGGTCCAATACCGCATCGGCTTCAGCCCGCAGCCTCCTCCCGTCGACGTCGAACACCTCTCTCCCGGCGCCGCCGTCGTGCAGTCCGCCAGGGATAACCTCGATGACTCTACCCTCATCCTGCGCGTGCTGAAGGGCATGTTCACGCGCCACGTGTCGGTCCGTTCGCTCAGCGGCCCCGTAGGTATCGCCCAGCAGATCGATGTCGCCGTCCAGATGGGCTTCTGGACCCTGCTGCGCCTCATGAGCACCATCTCGTTGAATCTCGGCATCTTCAACCTGCTGCCGATCCCCATCCTCGACGGAGGCATGATCCTCTTCCTCCTTATCGAGGCCGTCATGCGCCGCGATCTCAACCAGGAGATCAAGGAGCGGGTCTACCAGGTCGCCTTCGTCTGCCTGATCGTCTTCGCCGTCTTTGTCATCTTCAACGACATCACGAAGCTCCACCGACCCTAGCCCGCCGGCACCCGCTCCAGCCAGTCGATCAGGCCGACTCTCTCTGCTGCAGCTCCGTCACAATCTCGGCGGCAGCAGCCCGTGCCTCGTCTTCTCGCTCGACGGGAAAGCTGATCGCGCCCACGCGCGCATGCCCGCCCCCGCCATAGCGCTCGCAGATGGCCGCTAAATTCGCCAGCTCATCGGCCTTTTTCAACGTCCAGGGATTTGTGCCCACCGCGACCTTGGTACGGAAGCTCGACTTCGACAGCCCGATGTTGTACGTACCCTCGGGATGCAGGTAGTACGGGATGAACTTGTTATAGCCCTCGGTCGGATGATCGGTGATGTCGAACGTGATCACGCCTCGCTCGCAGGAAGCCCGCTCCCCAATCAACGCAATGGCCGCGCGATGGCGCTCCAGCAGCGGCCCCAGCAGCTCCTGCACAAACGGCTGATCCAGAACCTGCTGCAGCGGCACCGCCGTAAGCAGTGGAATTAGGCGCTGCACCAGCCCCGAATCCGGCGCGCTCTCGATGACCATCGTGAGCTTCATGGCCGGGGCTGCCATCTCGACCGCCGCCTCCGCGCTCTCGTATTTCGCGCCGTCCACGATGTCGGCCCAGTAGATCAGCTCCTTCAGCGGCCCCACATCCATCCCGAACCTTGTGCTCGCGATATGCGCAATCCAGCTCGTACAGCTCGTGTACGTCGGGTCGAAGAACTGCCTGTCTGCCAGGGCTCCCGGCGTGCCATCGGGATTCCTCTGCCCACGCCGAAAGTGCTCTTCGTCCGCCGCGTCCAAAAACGCGGAGAGGTGGTGATCGAACCACCAGTGCACCCGCGGCGAAGCCGTGTACTTGAAGTCCACAATCGCATTCTCACCCTCACCGGCGAACCAGCTCTCCTCGTACAGCGCCCCCGCACGATGTACCAGTCCCTGGTAGCTGAACTCCTCCGCCGTCCCCATACACTCCCGATGAAAGCGCGTGAACAGCGACGCCGAGCAGGCGCCATCGAAACACTTGTCGTGATAAAACACCCGGCAGTTCAAGCGACCGTCAACCTCCTGAAGAAAGCGAATCTCCAGCATAGATGATCCTCGCAGGAACAGTCCTCGGCCTGCGCCCGTATCATCAGAGGCAAAGAAGCTTGAAGGGAGACCATGGACAGCGACCGCCCCATCCCCACGCCGCCCACTGCTGTGGTCCTTCCCCGGGCGAACCCTCCTGTGCATACCAGCCTCTTTCTTGGCCCGGACGGCCTGCGCCCCTTCTGGGCTCTCCTGCTCTACCTCGCCATCCTCCTCTGCCCCGTGCTTCTGCTGGGACTCGCCAGCCATCTGGCGAGTCCCGACGCTCCTCAGCCTCATCCCACCGGACTTTCACAGCTCTCCCCGCTGGTCACCGGCACCACGGAATGGCTGCAGTTCGGCTTCGTTCTCTTCGCCACCTGGATCATGAGTCGTGTCGAAGACCGCAGCGTCTTCACCTACGGCCTTCGCGAGCCGCGCGGCAGCTTGCGCACCGCATCCATGGGTCTCCTCTGGGGCTTCCTCTGCATGAGCCTGCTCATCGGCGTCCTTTGGATGACTCATCACCTCGTCTTCACCGGTGTCCTCCTGCGGCCCCGCGCCGCATTCGGGTACGGCGCCGCCTGGGGGTTGAACTTCCTCGGCGTCGGCTTCTTTGAGGAGTTCCTCTTCCGCGGCTACCTCCAATTCGTGCTCGCCCGCTGCTTCGCCGGTCTGATCCGCTTCCTCAAACCTGGAGCCCCCTACGCGACCGCGGCCGGTTTCTGGCTCGCCGCCATCCTGATCTCCTTCGGCTTCGGTCTTGTCCATGGCAGCAACCCGGGAGAGTCCCCGGTTGGCCTCCTTTGCGCCGGACTCGCCGGCCTCCTCTTCGCCTTCAGCCTCTGGCGCACGGGCGCCCTTTGGTGGGCCATAGGCTTCCACGCCTCCTGGGACTGGGCTCAGTCGTTCCTCTTCGGCGTCGCAGACAGCGGCACCGCCGCCGCCGGCCACCTGCTGGACTCGCATCCCGCGGGACCTCTTCTCCTCAGCGGTGGTGCCACGGGGCCAGAGGGTAGCCTCTTCGTTCTCCCCGTGCTGTTGCTCGTGGCCCTTATCATCGCGTTCACCCTACGCGGTAGTGCAGGCTATGCCGCGCAGTCCTGCATCGCAGCCTCCCCGGCCATCGCCTCTCCGGAACTACACGCACCCCCTGCATGAGCTCCTCCGACCGCCAAGGTGAGCGCCCCCCCTTCTGGGACGAGGCGTCCGAAGACATCTCCTCCGCAGACTCGCGCCTGCTCACACGCCGAGAAACCGCGGAGATCCCGTACGAGCCCAGCCGCCTGGAACTCGACCCCACGCCGCTCTCCCCTGCGCAAAAATCCACAACCCGCCCGCGTGCCCGAAGAACACGCAAGGCAATTCGTAGGCTGCTCCTCGCGGCAATCCTGCTCTTTTTCCTCGCTGTGGCAGCCGTCGTAGGTCTTTCGCTCTGGCTACGCCACACCACACGGGCAGCTCTCCCCCAGGTCGATGGCAGCCTCTCTGTTGCCGGCCTCACCGCTCCTGTCGTCGTCTCCAGAAACGCGCAAGGCGTACCCTCTATTCGCGCCGGCAACCTGGACGATCTGCTCTTCGCACAAGGCTTCGTCACTGCCCAGGATCGCCTGTGGCAGATGGACCTGCTGCGCCGTCACGCTGCCGGCGAGCTCGCCGAGATCCTCGGCTCTCGCCTAATCGAGCACGACCGGCGGCAAAGATACCTCCAGCTTCGCGCCACCGCAGATCGTGCCGCACAGCTCATGCCGGCAGCCCAGGCCCGCGAGACGCAGGCCTACGCGCGCGGGGTCAATGCCTTCATCGACAGCCACCGCGACCGTCTCCCGCTCGAGTTCCACCTCCTGCACTACACGCCTCGCCCCTGGACCCCGCGCGACTCTCTGCTGGTCTCTCTGGTCATGTGGCAGGATCTCTCCACCAGCTTCCCGCGCAAGCTCGACCGCGAAGCCCTGTCCCAGCACCTGCCCCCCGATTTGCTCCCCGCCCTCTACCCCGTGGGCTCCTGGCGTGATCGGCCCCCCACCCAGCCCCGCACCGACCTCACCACGCCCCATGAAGTCGAAGAGATCCCGCTGGACCCAACGCAGGTCAGAAACACCAGACCTCGCGCCCTTCCGGAGGACCGCGCCGAGGATCTACTCGCGCTCTCCGCAGCCTTCGCAACCCGTACCTGCCCCGACTGCCGCGCCGGTTCCAACAACTGGGCCGTCTCCGGCACACGCTCCGCATCCGGTCTCCCTCTCGTCTCCAACGACATGCACCTTGGCCTCAGCCTCCCCGGCATCTGGTATGAGGCCGTCCTGCATGTTCCCGCCGGCAACGCCGCGCCCCCCGTCGACGTAGAAGGATTCAGCCTTCCCGGTCTTCCCTGGATCGTGGTCGGTCGGAATGCTCACGTCGCCTGGAGTCTCACCAACCTTGGAGCCGACGTGCAGGACCTCCTCGTCGAACACCTGCGCGGCTCCGGCAACGCAACCGAGTTCGAACGTCCCGACGGAACCTGGGCACCGGTCGCCCACCACCCAGAACGCATCCTCGTGCGCGGCGGCCACGAGATCTCGCTAGATGTCCTCACCATCCCCCATGACGTGGGCTCCGGCATCCTTCAAACCCCCATCATCTCTCCGCTCTACCGCACCGAAACCCGGGCCCTCTCCCTCTCTTGGAGCCTCTATGACGTCGAGAGCCTCACCCCTCCCCTGTCCTCCTTGAACACTGCCGGTGACGCGGCCTCGCTCGTCGCGGCGTTTGCTACCTTCAGCGGCCCCTCGCTCAATCTGGTCTACGCCGATGACCACGGGCAGATCGGCTATCACGCTCTCGGCCGCATCCCCGTTCGAGGCCCCGCCACCCACAGGC
>DATLMQ010000173.1:0-11265 GCA_035537215.1 Acidobacteriaceae bacterium | reverse complement strand
GACGCGAGCGAGTGCCCGCCCACCTTCTCCGTTCCCCCAGACCTCGTTCAGGGCCTCATCGCCGGCGGAGACCCCGCCCTGCGCCTCTCCAGCGAGCACTCCGAGGACTCCCCCGAACTCGGTGCCGCGGACCTCGCCGCCGCCGGCTTCGCCGCACACGACGAGCCCGACACTCTCGTCGGCATCGCCGCCAGCGGCCGCACGCCCTACGTCCTCGGCGCCATCGGCTACGCCAAAGCCCGCGGTGCCCTCACCGTCGGCCTCAGCTGCGTCCCCGGCTCCGCCCTCTCGCACGCAGCTGAGATCGCCATCACTCCCGCCACCGGCGCGGAGGTCCTCACCGGCTCCACACGTCTCAAGGCCGGCACCGCCACCAAGCTCGTCCTCAACATGCTCTCCACCGGCATCATGGTCCGCACCGGCGCCACCTTCGGCAACCTCATGGTCAACGTGCGCCCCACCAACGCCAAGCTCGTGGACCGCGCCGAGCGCATCATCGCTGCCGCCACCGGCTGCGATCGCCCGGCAGCCGCCCGGCTCCTCGAAGACTCCGGCCGCGAGGTCAAGCTGGCCATCCTCATGGCGCGCCTGCACATCGACGCTCGCTCCGCGCAGGCCAGGCTCGCCGCCGCCGGCGGAGTCCTCCGCCGCGCCCTCAGCCAGCCCTAGCCATCCGGCCCCGAAGCTAGTCCTCGGTAGATTCCCCCGGCGTCTCCGGATCAGCCTCTGCGGCCCCCAGCGCATCCACCTGCCCAGCCTCTGTTCGAGACTCGTCGATCTGCGCCGGCGCAAACGGATGCGGCGCGCTCGGCCCCTCTCCCAGCGCCTCCCCAGCCGCCGCCATCGTCTTCCCGCCCAGCGCCCCTGACACCGCCGAGTCCATCATGATCTCCGCGAATCTCCGTGTCTTTTTGTCCAGCTGCTCAATGGCCCTGCGAATTACCTTGTAGTCGCCGCCCCGCACCGACGCCTTCAGGTCCATCTCCGCCGCGCGAATCTCCTCATGCTCAATCGAGGTCAGCTGCTGCCATGCCGCCGTCTTCTCTCCCTTGTCCACCGCGTCCAGAATCGTCTGCGCCTCGTTCTTCGCCTCGATCACCTGCCGTGCCGTGATGTCCTCTTCCGCCATATCGAAGCTCTCCAGGATCATCGCTTCCACCTGCTCGTCCGTCAGCCCATAGGTCGGCTTCACCTCTACCTGCGCCGCCTGTCCGCTCCGCTGCTCCCGCGCACTCACCTGCAGAATGCCGTTCGCGTCGATCAGAAACTTCACCTCGATCCGCGGCAGCCCCGCCACCATCGGTGGGATCCCCTTTAGATCGAAACGCGCCAGCGATCTGCAATCCTTGGCCAGCTCACGCTCTCCCTGCACCACGTGGATCGCCACATTCGTCTGCCCATCCACGCCCGTCGTAAAGTGCTCGGTCGCACTCGCCGGAATCGTCGAGTTCCGCTGGATGATCTTCGCCACAACACCGCCCAGCGCTTCAATGCCCAGCGACAGCGGCGTCACATCCAGCAGCAGCAGATCGTCCGTCGCCGCGCTCGACTCACCCGAAAGAATCTTCGCCTGCACCGCCGCGCCTAACGCCACCACCTCATCCGGATTCAGCTCCGTGTGCAGCTTCTTCCCCCGTGTCTCCAGATCGAACACCTTGGTCACCAGCGCACGCACCGCCGGGATCCGCGTCGACCCCCCGACCATCACGACCTCATCGATCTGCGCCGGCTGCAGCCCCGCATCCTTGAGCGCTTGCCGCACCGGTCCCGCCGTGCGCTCGATCACCGGCGCAATCAGCCCCTCAAACTGTTCCCGCGTAATCTCGCGCAGATACCGCTTCCCATCCGGCAGTGTCAGCTCAATCCGCGCACTCTCCTGCGACGACAGCGCAATCTTCGCCTCGATCACCGCCTTGCGCAGGGCCTGGATCACCTCCGGCCGCCCGCTCACATCCACGCCCAGGTCGCCCCGAATATCCTCCAGCGCCACCGCCACCAGCAGGTTATCGATGTCGTCGCCACCCAGGTGCGTATCCCCACCCGTAGCTATCACTTCGAAGATCCCCTCATGCAGCTTCAGGATCGAGATATCGAACGTCCCGCCCCCGAAGTCATACACCGCGATCACGCCATCCTTGCCGCCGTGCAGCTTGTCCAGCCCATACGCCAGCGCCGCCGCCGTAGGCTCGTTCACCAGCCGCAGCACCTCCAGCCCCGCAATGCGCCCCGCATCCTTCGTCGCCTGCCGCTGCGCATCGTTGAAGTACGCCGGAACCGTGATCACAGCCTTGCTCACCGGGCCGCCAAAGAACCTCTCCGCATTCCGCTTCAGCTGCAGCAGGATGTACGCCGAAATCTCCGGAGGCGTCAGCGTCAGGCCGCCCACGTTCAGCTTCAACACCTCACCCGCCTGCAAACCCTCAGCCAGGTGAAACGGAAACAGCCTCAGCTCCGGCTCCACATCCGCCAGGTCACGCCCCATCAACCGCTTCACCGAGTACACCGCGTTCCCCGGCTGGTGCAGCAGCACCTCCCGCGCCGCATTCCCGACCGCGAAGCCCTCCTTCGTCTCCTGGTCGAACGCCACCACGCTCGGCACAATCGGCGATCCATCCTCGCCCGGAATCACCTGCGGCGCCTCCCCCTGCATGTACGCCACCAGCGAATTCGTTGTACCCAGATCAATGCCGACCACGCGCTGCTGCTGTTCTTCTGCCACTCGATGTCCTCTTCCCGGTTCCACCGCGCCAGACTTATTGCAAGCCCGTGCCCTTGTATTCTCCACCATCGATAGATGATCGCTACGCCCTGGCCGCTGCGTGCCCGCCTCACAAAGCTTGCGCCCGGCGCTCCGCCTGCCCGACAATCCGGCCTATGCCCCTTGAGAAACTCGCGATCTCCACCCCCGACGCTCCGGCCGCCATTGGCCCCTACTCCCAGGCCATCCGCTCCGGCGACCTCCTCTTCACCTCCGGCCAGATCTCGCTCGACCCTGCCTCCGGACAGATGCTCTCCGGCTCCATAGCCGAGCAGACCGAGCGCGTGCTCGCCAACCTCTCCGCCGTCCTCTCCGCCGCCGGCCTCAGCTTCGCCGACGTCGTCAAGACCAACGTCTTCCTCAAAAACATGAGCGACTTCGCCGCCATGAACGAGATCTATGGCCGCTCCTTCTCCATACAGGGCGTCCCACCCCCCGCCCGCTCCACCGTCCAGGTCGCCGCCCTGCCCAAAGACGCTCTCGTCGAGATCGAGTGCATCGCCCGCTTCCCGGCATAGCCCCGCCGCAGCGCCGTCCCATCCCACCCAAAAGAAAAGCGGCAGGCGTATAACAACCGCCTGCCGCCGTCACTTCCAGCACGGCTTAGAACAGGATGCGTCCTCCCACCTGCAGTCGCCGCATCGGCTGTCCAGCCGAGATCACCCCGAACGTCGCCGTGCTCGTCAAATTGCCACCCGGCGCGTTCAGGTTCACCATGTTGAACACATTCGTCGCCTCTCCGCGGAACTGGAACTTCACACGCTCGTAGATCGTGAAATCCCGGAACAGCGACGCGTCGATGTTGTGGTATCCCGGACCGTCCAGCGAGTTCGGGCGCACCGTGCCATCCAGCCCCAGCGCTCCGGCACCCAGCGGGCAGGTTCCCTTGCCCACCTCGCAGTACGCATCCGTGTTGAACCACCGGCCACGGTTCGCGCCCGGCAGCTGCCGCTGATACGACAACAACCCGGGCATCTGCCCCGGCGCAATGTTCGGCCGGTCGTTGTTATTGCCATCCAGGTTGTCGTCCACACCGCTCGTAATGTTGAACGGCGTTCCGCTGTGCAGCGAGATGATCGTCGAAAGCGACCACCCGTTCAGCAACCCGCGCACCACCGGGTTGAAGTGCCCGAAGTAGTCCGGCTTCCACACCGCCGACACCACCATCTGGTGCCGCTGGTCATTGTCCGTCCGCTGCTTCTCCAGGCTCAGCAACCGGTAATCCTCCGGCATCGTGGCGTTGCTGTTGCCGATGTTGCCCGCCGTCTGCAGCGACGCGCTCGCCATCGCCTTGCTCCAGATGTAGAAGCCCTTCACGCTGATGTGCTGGCTCAGCCGCTTCTCCACCGCGATCTGCAGGCCGTGATAGTTCGTATTCTGTCCATCCTCGATCACATACGCATTGCTCATGTACTTCGAGCCCACCGCGGGATTCGCGCATGCCGTGCCCGTCCCAAACGGCAGCGCGTCGTATGGCCGGCGGCAGTTCACATTGCCGGCCGTATTCCGCGACGGATTCGCCGTGTCCAGGATCGGTGCATTGCGATCGATAAACAGCGGCAGCTTGCGGCTGAATGCGCCCACATAGCTGATGCTCACCGCCACATCCTTGCTGAACTGCTGCTGCACGCCGAAGTTCGCCTGCACGTTGTACGGCCACCGCATCCCCTGCTGCAGAAACACCAGCGACGCCGGTGACACGTAGCGCGGGTTCACCTTGTCATAGAAGTACGGGAACGGCGACGTGCATCCCGCAAAATCCTGGCAGTCCGTCGAGTAGATGTGCTGCAGGCTCTGCACGTGCGTAAACGCCGCCGTCTGCCGCACCGCGAACGGCTGGAAGTTCTGCGACAGCATCCACTCGTTCCCCGCGATGCTGTTGAAGAACAGGCCCGCGCCGCCGTGGAACACCGTGCGACCGTTGTTATAAGGATCGAACGTGAAGCCTACGCGCGGTGAAACATGGTTGTAGTTCGTATCCACGCCGCCCTGCGGCACCCCCGGATCTCCCGGGAACAGCTGCCCCAGCATCGCGTTCGGTGACACCGTGGACTGCACGCCCGGCCGGAACACCGCGTACCGGCGCTGCGTATCCGTCGGCGCCGTCTGCACGTCGTACCGCACGCCCAGGTTCAACGTCAGGTTCGGACGTATGCGCCAGTCGTCCTGCGCGAACAGTCCATAGTTCCAGTAGTTCGCGTTCGCATCATCCGGCGAGTCCTGCCCCATCGTGTTCGGATGTCCGATCAGAAAGTCCGCGACCGCCACGCCCGTCTTGATGTACGTTGCCTGCGCCGCGCCCGTGTTCGGCACCGTCGAGTTCGTAAAGCTGAACGTCCCATAGTTGTTCAGCAGCGTCTGCAGCCGGTCCTTCTCCAGGTACACCTCGCCGCCGATGTACAGCGAGTGCCTTCCCCGCGTCGTGTTGAACACATCCCGCAGCCCATACACGTTGTCGCCCGCAATGGGTCCGCTGATCGCATTCGCCAGGTGGAAGAAGTTCGCCACGTTGATGTCCGGCAGCGAAGGCGTCCCCTGCACATTCAGGTCGGACCCATACGCGGCCAGCGAAGTCGCCGGATTGCTCACGCGTCCGCCGAACATGCGCGTAAAGCTAAGCCAGGCCTGGTTCACCGACCGGTTCGACACCGTCCACACATCGCTCACGTTCGCCGTCTGCTGGCGGTAGTTGTAGTTGTTCACCGCCCAGCCCGGCAGGTTCGATCCCGTAGGCAGGTTGCTCTGCAAACCGTTCGACTGGAAATAATCCAGCGTCAGCCGGTGCGCCTGCCCGATCTGCTGGTCGCCCTTGATCAGAAACTCGTCCGTCTGGTTTGGAAGACCCTGATTGCCGATGTACCGGTTCGTCAGATTCCCCGCGTTCGGCAGAGGCACATTCTTCGCCAGCACCGCGGCGGCCACAGAATCCGGGTGATAGTTCGGACTCCGGTCCAGGCGATTGCCCGGCACCGGCTGGTGCGTGACCGGGTCGCACACGATGAAACGCCCGCCGTAGTCCGTCACCGCGCGATCCGCAGCCGACAGCGTCGTCGCGCACGCCCCCAGGCCGCTCGCTATCGTCGTCGAGGTAGGAAGGTTTTCCGAGAAGTCGCCCAGCCGCTGCCTCGCGTCCGGCACCACCGTGTTGAAGTTCACGGGGCTGATCTGCCGCAGGCCCGCGTAGCTTCCGAAGAAGAACGCTCGATCCTTCTTGATCGGTCCACCCAGCGTCGCGCCGAAGCGGTTGATGTGGTACGGCGTCCGCGTCGTCTGACCCCATTCGTTGGAGTTGAAATTCGTCTCCTGGTGGAATTCGAAGATCGACCCATGCACCTGGTTCGTTCCCGACTTCGTCAGCACCGTCACAATGCCTGCGCCGGTCCGTCCATACTGCGCACCGAAGTTATTTGTTTGTACCGCGAACTGATCGATCGCATCCGGGTTCGGCAGCACGTTGCCGGTATTGCGCAGCCCCGTCATATTCAGGCCGCCGTCCAGGTAGTACGTCACCTGCGCCACCATGTTGTCCGACGATCCATTGATGATCACGTGTTGCGCCGGAAATCCGATCGTGTTGTCGTTCGTATTGCTCTGCACGCCCGGCGTCAGGCTCAGCAGCTGGTACACATTGCGTCCCACCAGCGGCAGGTTGTCTACCTCGCGGTTGTCGATCGTCGCACCCATGGTCGAGTTCCCGAGGTTCACCAGCGGCACCGCCGCGCTCACCTCGACTGTCGTGCTCTCCGTGCCCAGCTCCAGCGCATAGTTCAGGTTCGCCTGCTGCGTCGCGGTCAGCACCACGCCTGTGCGCGCGGTCTCCTTAAATCCCGGCGCGCTGATCCTCACCGTGTACGGGCCCACCGGCAGAAACTCCGCCCGGTACTCGCCCTGTCCGTTCGTCTTTGTCTCACGCACGAAGTTCGTCTGCGTCTGCGTGATCGTCACCGTGGCATTCGGCACAGACGCCCCGGAAGGATCCGTGACATTGCCGAACATGGTCGCCGTCGAAAGCTGGGCGTGCGCCAAGGCACTCCCCGCCAGCACCACCACAGCAACCATGAGACATCTAAGCCATCTGCGCATACATCCTCCTCAAAAGCGGAACGGGGAATCGGGTCGCGAGCCGGACCCTTTAGAAAATCGATTGGTTTTCACTACCGGGAAAAAACATTACGCTCCGTGGAGGCGCTTTGGCAACCCAATCAGCCGCCCGCCGCTCCTCAGAGAGAGCCGCCCGAACCCGCATGTGGAGCGGGTTTTCTGTACATTCATTTGGATTACGAACTCTAAGCATTTCGCTCTAGAAGCAACAAACTGCAATGTTTAGCCAATTTTGATGCGGGAACACCGACTGAAGCCAGATCTCTCTTACCGCTCTAGGTCGTAATCATTTGAACTGCGAACTTTCCAGTCGTTCCCGGCTCCACCCCGCTCCCGAGATCTCCGGATCGATCCTCGCCCGCACGCATCCAAATCTGTAGGAGGACATCCCATGCCCGAAATTCCTGCAGGCGGCCCATTCAGCGATGCAGCCATCGCTGCGGATAAAAAGAACTCCGGGGACCCCGCCACCCCCGCGCCCGCTTCGATCCCTCGCAGCGAAGCCGAGTGGCGCCAGCGCCTCACGCCCGAGCAGTACCACATCCTCCGCGAGAAGGGGACCGAGCGCGCCTTCACCGGCGCCCTGGTCAACAACCACGCCGACGGCATCTATCGCTGTGCTGCCTGTGACGCGCCCCTCTTCACCTCACACACCAAATTCGAGTCCGGCTCCGGCTGGCCCAGCTTCTTCGAACCCGTCTCCGCCCAGGCCGTCCAGCTCCACGAGGACAGCAGCCACGGCATGCGCCGCGTCGAAGTCACCTGTGCCACCTGCGGCTCCCATCTCGGCCACGTCTTCCCCGACGGCCCCCGCCCCACCGGCGAGCGTTACTGCATCAACTCCGCCTCGCTGCAGTTCGAGAAGCAGTAGCAGCCCGCGCCGCCGGGCGGATCCGCAAAAAGCAAAGAACCCTCGGCGCTCGGCCGAGGGTTCTTTGCTTCTACGACAAAGAGGGTCCTAGCGCGCATCGTCCGCTTCCATCAGCGCGCGCACCTCGTCCAGGCTCAGCAGCTCACCGTCGACCATGAACTCATAGTCACCCGCGTTTTCCGGCACCGAGATCACGCTCTCGACCGTGTGTCCACGCTTGCGCAAAGCCTGTACAAGCAGCTCTTTATCCAGCATCGTCCGCACCTCCTGATGCGATCCAGACTACTCCAGACTCGCTTCAGCTTCGGGTTGAACGGCGCCGTCCCTAGCCCTTGACGATCTTTCCGGCCTTGATGCAGCTGGTGCACACACGCACCCGCTTCGCCGCGCCGTTCGCCTGCGCCTTCACCCTCTGCAAGTTCGGGTTCCAGCGCCGCCGGGTGACGTTGTGTGCGTGCGAGATGTTGTTGCCGAACTGCGGCCCCTTGCCGCAAAGCTCACATACCTGTGCCATGACAATCTCTCCGAAAAGCAAACTTGTGTCGCAGGTCTCCCGCAGCACCAAGGGTCCGTTCGGACGTCTGGAGGGGAGTGGTAGGCACGATTGGATTCGAACCAACGACCTCTACCGTGTCAAGGTAGCGCTCTAACCAACTGAGCTACGCGCCTAAAGTGCGTACACCTCAGTCTAACCCGGACAGCCGCCCTGAGCAACAGGAACTCTGGGACAACCGAAAGTTCCTCGTCCTTCCCCATCCTACCGCGCCGGAGGCGCCCCCATCGGCTCGCCCTGTCCCTGCACGGTCCGCAGCGTAATCCACGCATACTGTGCCGCCGAAAGCGGTGCCAGCACCGCCACCGTCCGCAGCAGCAGCAGGTTCAGCTCCGCCAGCCTCGACCCGTGCACCACCTCCGCGGTCATCACCAGCAGCACCGTCACAATCTGCACACCCGTATGCAGCTTACCCAGCCACGTCGGCCTGAAGTCTCGCAGGATGTTGGTCACGTACAGCAGCGTCGATATCAGCAGAATCCCCAGGTCGCGGCTGAACACCAGCACCGTCACATACCGCGGAATCACGCCCACATGCGTCAGCACCAGGAACATCGTGCTCAGCAGAGCCTTATCCGCAATCGGGTCCAGAAACTGCCCCAGAGTCGTCCGCTGCTTGAGCGCCCTCGCCAGCAGCCCATCCAGCCCGTCCGACAGCCCCGCCAGCCACAGCAGCAGAAACGCCAGCTTCCAGTGCCCATCCAGGATCTCGATCACCAGAAACGGCACCGCAAACAGCCGCAGCATCGTCAGCACGTTGGGCGCAGCAGCGAATTGGCGTAGCACTCGCAAAAGGGAAACGGGCATGCTTCAAAGGACTTGTCTTGATTGTCCTGCCTGGTGTCCCCGCGAAGCAATGGCACCGCCCGCCCGTCTCCCGAAATCCCTCAGCTCCCCGGCCGTCCCATTCCCCAAACCGTCGCCCCAGTCCCAAAAATCAGCCCGCCACGCGGCTTCTTCTCTCGCTAATCCCGCAGATTCAGCCTCAGGCGGCCCGTCCGGCACAAACCCTCGTTCCCGGTTGCCTCCGTCCTCCGCCAGCCGTACACTGAGAATGGCCCGAAATCGGAGCGATCTGATCCGGTTTCCTCTACCCTATGCTGCGCCTCACCAAAAAAGCGGACTACGGCCTCATGGCGTTGAAGTTCCTCGCCGAGCAGGTCCCCTTGCCCAGCGGCGGCCCCGGCGCGCTGTCCACCAGCCCCCCCGCCGCCTCCGCCAAAGCCATAGCCGAGGCCTACCACATCCCCCCGCAGCTGCTCGCCAAGATCCTCCAGACCCTCACCCGCGCCGGCATCCTCATCTCCACCGCCGGCACCAACGGCGGTTATGCCCTCGCCCGCCCCGCCTCCGAGATCAATGCCTTCGAGGTCATCCGCGCCATTGACGGGCCCCTCTTTATCACCAGCTGCATCACCATCCACGGAACCTGCGACCTCCACGGCACTTGCACCATCAAAGAGCCGCTGCGCAAGGTCAACGACAGTATCAAGGACCTGCTGAGCGAGATCCGCGTCTCCGATCTCGTCGAGCCGGCCGACACCGCGGGTCGTCCCGCCCCCGTGGCCGGCGGTCTGGTCTCGATCGCGCACTAAAACTTTCCCCGGCGGCCTCGCCCCGGTTGCACTTTCAGGAGTACACACACCATGGCTGAAACGCTCGGAATGAACGTCACCCACACCGATTCGCCCTTGCCCGAAGGCGTGAAGCTGCCCATCTACATGGACAACCACGCCACCACGCCGCTCGACCCCCGCGTGCTCGAGGCGATGATGCCCTACCTCACCGGCATCTTCGGCAACGCCGCCAGCCGCAACCACTCCTTCGGCTGGGAAGCCGAGGCCGCCGTCGAGAAGGCCCGCGAGCAGATCGCCAAGCTCATCGGAGCCACCGCCAAGGAGATCATCTTCACCTCCGGCGCCACCGAATCCAACAACCTTGCCCTCAAAGGCATCGCCGAGATGTATCGCGAGCGCGGCACCCACATCATCACCCAGGTCACCGAGCACAAGGCCGTCCTCGACACCTGCAAGAAGCTTGAGAAGCAGGGCTTCCGCCTCACCTACCTGCCCGTCCAGGCCGATGGCCTCATCGACATCGAAGATCTCCGCCGCGCCATCGTCACCGAAGGCCCGGACAAGACCATTCTCGTCTCCATCATGTACGCCAACAACGAGATCGGCGTCGTCCAGCCCATCAAGGAAATCGGCGCACTCTGTCACGAGAAGGGTGTCCTCTTCCACTCCGACGCCGTGCAGGCCGCCGGCAAGATTCCGGTCAACGTCGTCACCGACAACATGGACGTGCTCTCTCTCTCCGGCCACAAGCTCTACGGCCCCAAGGGTGTGGGCGCTCTCTACGTTCGTCGCCGCAACCCTCGCGTCCAGATCGCCGAGCAGCAGAACGGCGGCGGCCATGAGCGCGGCATGCGCTCCGGCACCCTCAACGTCCCCGGCATCGTCGGCCTTGGCGCGGCCTGCGAGATCGCCGGCGCCGAGATGGCCACCGAGGCCGCCCGCCAGATCGAGCTCCGCGACTATCTCCGCGCCAAGCTCGAGAAGGCCCTCGACTACACCCAGGTCAACGGCAACATGGAGCACCACCTCCCCGGCAACCTCAACATCAGCTTCATCTACGTCGAAGGCGAATCCCTGCTGATGGGCATCAACGACATCGCCGTCTCCTCCGGCTCCGCCTGCACCTCGGCTACCCTCGAGCCTTCCTACGTCCTCAAGGCCCTCGGTCTCGGTGACGATGTAGCGCACTCCTCCATCCGCTTCGGCCTCGGACGCTTCAACACCAAGGCTGAAGTCGACTACGTCGCCGACAAGCTCATCGACGTCGTCAGCAAGCTCCGCGAGCTCTCCCCGCTCTACGAGATGGTCAAGGAAGGCATCGACCTCTCCAAGATCGAGTGGGCCGCTCACTAAGGCTCACCGCACCCGAAAACGATAAAAGCACAACAGAAGTGGGTCGGCTGAA
>DATLMQ010000172.1:0-13197 GCA_035537215.1 Acidobacteriaceae bacterium | reverse complement strand
CTGCGTCGATCCGCGCCAGCTTGACAGCAGTTTCGCCGGTCGTCTCTTTGACGCCGATCTACTCCACGACCTGCCTCCTTCGGTCGACCCCTGCGGCGAGCGTGGCGAGTTCCACACCTTTGTCAGCGCCGGACCGATGTTCGTCGGCTCCCCAGGCCGTGAGTTTGCGCCAGCGGCAGGCTCGCGTAGCATCGAAGTGCGACGCGGCGAGATCGTCGAGCGCGACGGCTTTGTGTATGCAGATCTTCTTCCGTCCTCTCAGTCTGCCGCGCTCTGAGGCGCTCTCCCGCTCGGCTCGCTGGCTCGGCTCGCTCCCTGCGCAATGTGCCTGGGTTCCGGCGCTGTTGCTCGCTTCCGCGCTTCTGTCCCCGGCGCCCCTCGCCTCTGCGCAGACCCTCGCCCGTCCGGGCTGGGCCGGCTCCGGGCTTACCTCGCAATCGTGGTGGCAGACCGCGGTCATCTACCGCGTGCAGCCGCAATCCTTCCAGGACTCAGATGGCGATGGCGTTGGCGATCTCCGCGGTCTGGCCCAACGCGCCGACTACCTCCAGTCCATCGGCGTCGACGCCATCCTGCTGGAGTCGCACGCCGTCGACCCCGGCTTCGATGACCTGCTCAGCGATGCGAGTCGCCGCCACATCCGCATCCTCGTGCAGCTCGGCCAGACACCGCGGCCGGGGACGAACCAGCCCCCTTCCGCGCCGACCGTACAGGCGCTCATCGAAGAAGCCCGCTCGTGGCTCGTTCGCGGAGCCGCTGGCGTCTACCTTCCGGCTCCGCTGCTCAGCAGCATTGCCCGGTCCTCGTTTCGCGACGCCGTCTCCCTTGTCCACGAGCTTCGGGCAGCGACCGAGAGCTTCCCCGGCGAGCGCATCCTCCTCACCGCCGATTCGCCCGTCCTGGGGGCCTCCTCTTCGCCGGGCCACCGTGATGTGCCGCACCTGATCGATGGCGTCGTCGCCGTGCCCACCTGGGACGCAGCGACGCTTCGGACGAAGCTGGCCCTCGCTGATTCCATCGCCACGGCCGAGCCTCTGCTGGAGGTCGCTCGCCAGCTCCGCGCCTCTCCTCCGCTGCCCCAGGATCAGCAGATGGGCCGGGACAAGATCCTTGCCGCGCTTCTGCTCAGCTCACGCGGTGCCGTCGCCCTCACCTATGGCCAGGAGGTCGGCCTCGCGGGCTCCGCGCCCGATCCCATCATGCGATGGACGCCCTCCAACGTCACCCGCGCGCAGACCCATGCGACCGACGCCGACATGAATGCCATCCACTACGGTGAGTACCATCCCTACATTCCGCCGCTGCCCTCGACCGTACTTGGCCCGCAGCCCCGGCTGCCCAAAGTAGCGCTCGACACCGCGTCTGCGCCGCCTCCCGCCGACCCGGACTCCCTCCCCGGCTTCACGGCTCGGTCGACGCCCGCGCCGATCGTCCGTCCCGAAGATCGCACCGTCAACGTAGCGCTCGAAGACCCGAATCCTGACTCGCTGCTGAACTTCTACCGCCGCGTCCTGGAGCTCCACAGCGGCAACGCCACTCTTCGCAACGGCTCTGTCTCTTTCCTCAACCACGACAGTGAGGGCGCAGTCGTCTGGCTGCGACGTGCGCCCACAGGAGCACGCACCGTCGCTTCGGCCCTGGTGGCCTGCAACATGACCGACCATCCCATAGAGCTTTCGCTCGATGGTGATCTCGCAAGCCTCCATCTCTCACCGGGTGTCCTGCGTCCTCTGCTGACCTCCGCACACCCCGACCACGTGACGCAGCCCACCGGCCGGCTCCGGCTTTCACCGCACAGCGTCTTCGTGGGCGAGCTGTACCGCCGTTAACGTTTCGCTCCTGTATCGCCGTTCAGCTCGACTCTATTCTGGCGTCACTTCGGGTCTGGTTCCGCAGGCGCAGTGGATAGCGATCCCGCTAGGGCCGCGTCCGCGCGATTCCAGGTCCCAGGAGCTCCTCCGCATCCGGTGCCGGCTCCTCCGGAATCGCCACGCCTCCGCTGGCATCCGGTCCCGTGCCGTCCAGGTGATACTTGGTCAGCCCTTCCTTCAGGATCCGGAAGGCTTCTTCGGGAGTATCCGCGAACTGAAAGATCTCAAGATCCTTCAGGCCGATCGCGCCCTTCTCCGCCAGAAGCTCCATGTTGATGACCTGCTTCCAATAACTCGATCCGTAGACCACAACCGTGATCTTCTTCGCGAGCTTGTGCGTCTGGTCCAGCGTCAGCAGCTCGAACATCTCGTCCAGCGTGCCGAAGCCGCCCGGGAAGACCACCAGCGCCTTCGCCAAGTAGGCAAACCAGTACTTGCGCATGAAGAAGTAATGGAAGTTGAAGTTCAGCGCCGGCGTGATGTACGGGTTCGGCATCTGCTCGAACGGCAGCTTGATGTTCAGGCCGATGGTCTTTCCGCCTGCCTCCCACGCCCCGCGATTGGCCGCCTCCATGATGCCGGGGCCGCCCCCCGAGGTGACCACGAACCGATGCCGCCTTCCCGGCAGCCCCTTCGCCCATTCCGTCATCATGCGGGCCAGCGTCCGCGCATCCTCGTAATAGCGAGCCATCTCCACCGCAGCCTCTGCGCGCTTGCGCTTCAGCTCTGTCGCCTCGCCGCTGGCCAGCTCCTCGTCCTTGGCGGGCTGTTCTTCATCCGGCGCCGGCTGCGTCGATCCCGTATTCGCCAGCAGCTCCAGCTCATGGTTCGCCACGTCCAGCGCATGAAAGCTGGCCGAGCCGAAGAACACCACTGTGTCCTGGACGCGCTCACGCCGGAATCGCGCCATGGGTTCGGCATATTCAGCCAGGATGCGCAGCTGTCGGCCATCTGGCGAGTCCAGAAAGCCTGCATTTTCGTAGGCCAGCGGCGCCGCATGGAGCGGCTCTGGCTGTAGATCCTTCGCCTTCCCGTTGGTACTTCCGCCGGAAGGTCCGGCTTCCAGCTCAGACGAGCTCTCGGGGATGGGTACTGAACTGTGCGGCATGATGATTCCTCTTCGATCGGGTCTCGTGCTCAGGGGCGGTAATCGCGATAGTGCAGAAGCTCGCTCACACCGATCCAGATATCAATCAGTCCGATGCCGCTCAGCACACCACGCATCCAGCTCCGCCCAAGAAAACCGGCCAACGCTGGATGAGCCATCAGCCAGCCGTTGGAATCGAAGTACCTTGGGGACCACGGCAGAATGGTCAGCAGCCCGCCAATATAGAAGCAGAACAGCACCAGCACCGCCAGGCTGAGGCGCTGCAGCCAAACCGGAGCGGGCTCCGGCTGCGCCTGGGGTCCACCGCCCGCGCGCCGTCGTGTCTCTTCGGTGAAGAGCTCGCCCTGCATTGCCATGCCCTCAAGGCTAGCAGGGCCGCCAGCAGATGTCTCCAGTGCCGTGCCCCGGCGGCGACCCTCTCCCGCCGATCCTCATTCGGGCTCCCCGTCTGCTGCTGCGGCCGCCGCATGTCGACGCGCCTCCGCCTCGTCTTTCTCTGCCCGCTTTTCGGCTTTGATGCGCTCTCCATCCGCGGCATGCGCTGCCTTCTCGCGCTCACGTCTGGCCCTGGCGGCATCCCGCTTGGCCTTGGCCTGTTCCACCATCGCGTCCCGATTCCGGCGCAGATCTTCGGCCATCTCCTTAGAGCTCTCGTCCGCCGTCCCATGCAACGCCAGCCCGAAGTGCACATCGCCCTTCGTTCCGCTGATCGAGATCGGCAGCTGTACCCCGGCGCCATCTTTTTTCAGAAACGGATCGACCGGCTTCAGCAGCCAGTGCTTCCACCCTGTCACCATCTGCGACGCCGTCGCGTCCGTGCGCACATGACCCTTGAACTCGAACAGATTGCCATCCATCGAGTACACGCCGTTCAGCAGCACGAGTGCCCCTGGGATCTGGTAGTGCACATCGTTCACCATCATCAACCCGCTGCCAAGCGTGAAGCGCGCCTGCATCTCGGAGTTCACCTGGGTTTCGCGATCCGTGCTGACCGACCCCACATCCCTCGGCCTGCCCTGCGCCCGCGCGCTCAGGCCATCGATCTTGTCCTGCAGCTGCGGATTATTGAACTCCACCTGCCGCAGCCGAAACGTTCCGGCCAGCTGCAGCTTCTGCGCCACCCGCACCGGCCCCGGCGGTATATGCAGCTTGGCCTTCATGGTCAGCGTTCCATTCATCAGCGGAGGCCTGGTCTTCACGCCCAGCCGCAGCATGTCCTGCATGCGCGCATGGGGTATGTCCACGTTCATTTCAATGTCGTGCCCCTTGCCCTTGACCCTCACCACCTTTCCGCGGCACGTGAACTCCGACTGCAGCAGCCGCGCCCGGACCGGGTCGAGGTACGTATCCCCGCTGGTTCCATCCACGTACGCATGGAACACCGTGTGCAGCGGCACCGGATGCTCACTCACGTCTAGCGAAAACTCCGGTGTATCCGTCTCGCCATCCACCGTCAGGTGATCCAGCACGCCCGCAAACTGCCCGCGCGACGACAGGATGCCCCCGATCCCGTTGATGGTGTTCAGGTCCGCATGCTCGAAGCTGTAACGTCCGTCCAGCGCAGTCTCACGAGGATCCTCGCTCTTCCACGGGCCGAAGTGGCCCTGCGCGTGAATCTCACCCGTCGGCTTCGGATTGACCAGCTCCGCCGTGTACATAAACGGCTGCCCGTTCCCCACATCCCGCAGGTTCAGGCTATGGATGTCAAACGTCAGCGGCTCTTTGCCCGGCTTGCTCGTCTCGATAAGCAGCTTCACATCCGTGCACCGGATTTCGTCCACCAGCAGAGCGATCCGGGCCTGGCGACGCTTTCCGCCCCGGTCATCCCCGCCCAGCAGATCGCCGCGCTGTCCCGCCGGTGGCACATGAATCTCCATACCTTGCACATCTACGGTCGCAATGTGCGTCGGCTGGTGCCATAGCGCTCGCATTACCGTGCGGAAGCGAAACTGTCGTACGGACACCATCGGGGCCGCAGCCGCATCCCCCGGATTATCGTGGGTCGCTACCCGCCCAATCCGCAACCCTCCACCCTCGACCTCCACCCCGTTCGTCAGGGAGAGGGTCAGCCTGTCGAGCTCCACGTGCGTGTGGAAATGCGCGGCCAGCGTCTCCACCACGCGTTTGCGCAGGATCGGCTCGGCATGATGCACCATGTACTCTGCCGCGACCACCAGCGCCACGCCAGTCACCAGCACCACGCTCGAAAGCACAAGAAACCACCGCCGGCGCCACCAGCGCAAAGGACGAGGCGACTTTGCAGCCGCAGTCTCGGGCAGGCGGTCCTCTTTCGAGTGCTCCATGGTGACTCCGATATTTTGATGCGCTGAAACCTCAGGGTGTCGCGCAAAAGGGGAGCGACTGAATGCGAAAATAGTGGACGATGTTGCAACTAATCGCCGCCGGCAAGCGCTTCGGCCACAAACTGCTCTTTGAAGACGTCAACTGGCTCATCACGCCTAACGAGCGCACTGGCCTGGTCGGCGGCAATGGCACAGGTAAGTCCACGCTGCTCAAAATCCTGGCGGGAATCGAGTCGCTCGACTACGGCCAGCGCACCCACACCCGGGGCATGACCCTCGGCTACCTCCCGCAGGACGGCCTCGCCCTCTCCGGTCGCTCCGTCTTCGACGAGTGCCTCTCCGTCTTCGACGAACTCCGTGACCTGGAGCGCGAGTACGAGCAGCTCACCCACACCATGTCGGACGCCGACCCGAAGTCGCCCGAGTGGGCCGCCGCCGCCGACCGCTACTCCGAGATCGCCGACCTCCTCCACGCCCACGACATCTACACCCTCGACGCCCAGGTCGGCGCCGTCCTCGGCGGCCTCGGCTTCTCCAGGGAGGACTGGGCGCGCCGCACCGAAGAGTTCTCCGGTGGCTGGCAGATGCGCATCGCGCTCGCCAAACTTCTCCTCCAGAAACCCTCGCTCCTGCTCCTTGACGAGCCGACGAACCACCTCGACCTCGAATCCCGCAACTGGCTCGAGCAGTACCTCACCACGTACGAGAACGCTTTCATCCTCATCTCGCACGACCGCTACTTCCTCGACGTCACGGTCAACAAGACCGTCGAAGTCTGGAACAAGCGCATGCACGTCTACCACGGCAACTACGAGAAGTACCTCGTCCAGAAGGAAGAGCGCCGCACCCAGCTCATGAACGCCTACAAGAACCAGCGCGAACGCATCGACGCCCTGGAAATGTTCATCAACCGATTCCGCTACCAGGCCACCAAGGCCAAGCAGGTGCAGTCGCGCATCAAGGAGCTCGAAAAGATCGAGCGCATCGAGGTTCCGGAAGAAGAAGCGACCATCCACTTCACCTTTCCGCAGCCGCCCGCCTCCGGCCGCACCGTCCTCGACGTCCGCAACCTTACCAAGCACTACGGCCCGAAGCGCATTCTCGATGACCTCAGCTTCACCATCGACCGCGGTGACCGCATCGCGCTCGTCGGCATCAACGGCGCCGGTAAATCCACGCTCATGCGCATGCTTGCCGGCCTTGAAAAGCCTTCCTCCGGCGAGATCCGCGTCGGCCACAACGTCCTGGCCGACTACTTCGCGCAGGATCAGTACAAGGCCCTCGACGGCTCCGCCCGCATGCTCGAAGACCTCACCGGCTCGAACCCGCGGGTCGACACCGTCACGCTACGCTCGCTGCTCGGCTGCTTCATGTTCACCGGCGATGACGTCTTCAAGACCCTCGGCGTTCTCTCCGGCGGCGAGCGCAATCGCTACGCGCTCGCCCGCATGCTCGTCTCCCCCGCGAACTTCCTCCTCCTCGACGAGCCCACCAACCATCTCGACATGCGGGCCAAAGATGTCCTGCTCGACGCCATCCGCGAGTTCACCGGAACCGTCCTCTTCGTCTCCCATGACCGCTACTTCATCGACGGCCTCGCCACCCGTGTCTTCGAGGTGGAAGATCGCCGCGTGCACATCTACCCCGGCAACTACGAGGACTACCTCTTCCGCAAGAACGGGGGACTGCCCTCCAGCACCGAGGAGGCCGCCGCTCGCCTGCGTACCGATACCTCCACCGGCGCAAAGATCGACGCCGCCACCGGCATGCTCAAGCCCGTCCCGCAGGTCGGCAAGGCCGGCGATCCACTCCCGGAATCCAAGTCGCTCCTGCCCACTCCCGAAGAGTCACTCGACTTCGAAGCCACGCCCAGCACTCACGAGCTCGAAGGCTCCCTCGCGCCCGTCACGCCCGCGCCGAAGTCCAACGTCAAGCGCCTGAACCCCATCAAGCTGAAGCAGCTCGAAGATCGCGTGAACGCCATCGAATCCGAGCTGCCCGAGCTCGAAGCCCGCATCGCACAGGCCGAGCAGCAGCAGGCCGTCTTCACCAACGCTGAATCCGCCCGCTCGCTCGCCGCCGAGCTCGACACCCTGCGCGAGCAACATGCCTCCCGCACCGCCGAGTGGGAAGACCTCGCCTCTCAGCTCGAAGAACAGGCCACCGCCTGAACCACACCCGGAGACACCTGACCTGATGCGCACCCTTATGATCGGCGCCGGCGCGACCGGCGGTTACTTCGGCGGGCGCCTCGCGCAGGCGGGCCGCGACATCACCTTCCTCGTGCGCGGCGCCCGCGAGGAGCAGCTCCGCCGCAGCGGCCTCCAGGTAAGAAGTCCCCACGGCGACTTCGCGTTGGCGCCAAAGCTCATCACCGCCGAAGAACTCCGCGCCAGCGCCCGGCTCTTCGACCTCATCCTGGTCAGCACCAAGGCCTACTCCCTCGAAGCCGCCATCGAAGACTTCGCGCCCGCTATCGGGCCAGGGACAAGTATCGTCCCCATGCTCAACGGCATGCGCCAGCTTGAGGTCCTCGACACTCGCTTCGGTGCGGAGCGTGTCCTCGGCGGCTCCTGCCGCATCGTCTCGGACGTCAACCCCGAGGGCGAGATTGTGCAGATGTCCAAACTGGGCGATCTCGTCTATGGTGAGCGCAACGGCGAACGCACACGGCGTATCGAAGCCATAGACGCCGAGCTGCAGGGCGCCGTCGGCCTCAACGCCGTGCTTGCCCCCGATGTTCTCTCCGCCATGTGGTCCAAGTGGTTTCTGCTCGCCAGCATGAACGTGGTCTGCATCCTCTCCCGCGGTACGGTCGGCGAGGTCGCGGCCGTTCCCCATGGCCCCGACTTCTCGCGTGCCGTCGTAGACGAGTGTGCCGCGATCGCCACCGCCAATGGCTACCCGCCCAAGCCGGCCTTCCTCGCCGAGCAGGCCGCCCGCCTCACCGAAGCCAACTCCACTCTCACCTCGTCCATGTACCGCGACCTCGTCAAAGGCGCCCCTGTCGAAGCCGACCACATCCTGGGCGACTTCCTCGCCCGCGGCCAGGCCCATGGCGCCCACGCTCCACTGATTCGCGCGGCCTTCGTCCAGCTCAAGGTCTACGAAGGCCAGCGCTCGCGCTCCTGAGTCGGCTTCCGCCGCCGTAGATAATCGGTCCATGCCCTCGCTATGGACACCCGAGCACTGGACCGACCGCCTCGCTGAGCTTCAGGCCCGCGACTTCGACGCCAAGCAAGCGCCCTTGCGCCGCGACGTCCGCTCCCTCGGCGCGCTGCTCGGCCAGGTGCTCCGCGAGCAGGCAGGCGACGTGTTGTTTCAGCACGTAGAGAACCTTCGCCGGGCCAGCATCGCCCGCCGCGAAGCTGAGCTCTCGGGCGACCTCGACGCTGCACGCAAGCTGCTGGAAGAAGCCCAGGCCCTCACGCGTGCCGTTGCGGCTGATCCCTCCACCGCCCACCAGCTGGCCCGCGCCTTCGCCTTCTACTTCGAACTCATCAACCTCGCCGAAACCAATCACCGCAAGCGCCGCCGCCGGGCTGCCCTGGTCGAGGACGGCACGCCCCAGCGCGGCAGCTTCCGCGGCACTCTGCGCCGGCTTCGCGCAGCCGGCCACACACGCGACAGCGTGCTCGCTCTCCTGGATCGCATCTGCATCACGCCCGTCTTCACCGCACACCCTACGGAGGTCGCCCGCCGCAGCGTCATGTTCAAGCGCGGCCGCATCTCCGATCTCCTCGAGAAATTCGATCGCCTCGCCGTCCCTCGCGCCGACCTCGCCTCACTGCAGCGCGAGCTCCTCGCCGAGATCACCGCTCTCTGGCAGACCGACGACGTTCGCGATGCCCGCCCCACTGTCCGCGATGAGATCCGCATGGGCCTCGACTACTACGAGGCCTCCATCTTCAGCACGGTCCCTGTGCTCTACGCCGAGCTCGCCAGCGCCCTCGATGCCGAGTTCCCTCCCTCAGAGCCGACCCCCACGCCGCAGCCTTCCTCCTCCGAAGTCGACGCTCCTCACACTCCCAGCGCACAGCTTCCGACCCTCATCCGCTTTGGCTCCTGGATCGGCGGCGACCGCGACGGCAATCCCTTCGTCACCGCGTCGACAACGGCTGAAGCTCTCGCTCTCGCCCGCGATCTCCTCCGCGGCTACTACCTCGCACAGTTGCACATCGTCTTCGAGCAGCTCGCCTCATCGCAGCACCAGGCCTCGATCTCCCCGGCTCTTCGCGAACGCCTCTCCGGCTACCTCGCCCGTCTTCGCCGGTCCGCTCCTGCGAACTCGCCCGAGTCTCTGCCCAACGAGGCCGTGCGCTTCGCCATTGCCTGCATCACCCTCCGCCTCGGTGGCGAGCCGCCGGTCACCATGCATCGCAACCTCCATCTCTCCGCAGACACCTCGCTTCCGCCCTTCAGCAGCGCGCGCGAGCTCCACGACGATCTGCAGCTGCTTCGCGATTCTCTCGCGGCCAACCGCGGCGAGCGCCTTGCGGAGATGTACCTCGATCCGCTCCTGCTCGCCGTCCGCACCTTCGGCCTGCATCTGCACACCCTCGATCTCCGGCAGCACGCCCGCGTGCACGCCGCCGCCGTGGAAGAGCTCAGCGCATGGCGTACCGCAGACCCGCAGCAGCTTCAGCTTCCCCCCGAGCTCTCGCCTGAAACCGCTGAGGTACTCTCCACCTTCCGTGCCGTCGCGGAGATCAAACAGCAAACCCCCGCGGCCATCCGCAACTACGTCGTCTCCGGAGCCACCTCCGCCCAAGATGCCCTCCGTGTCCTCTGGCTGGCTCGCGTCGGCACCGTCGGCATCGAGGGCAACCCGGCGGACCCCGGCCTCCAGCCCGTTCTCCTGTTCGAGTCCATCGACGACCTCCGCAACGCCCCCAGTGTCTGCCGCGAGCTCTGGACGAACGACGCCTACCGCGCCCTGCTCGATAGCTGGCAGGGCCGCCAGGAGGTCATGCTCGGCTACTCCGACTCAAACAAGGACGGCGGCATGATCGCCTCCACCTGGGAGATCTGGAAGGCTCACAGCGCCCTGCACAACGTCGCCCGCGAATGCCAGGTCAACCTCCAGCTCTTCCACGGTCGCGGAGGCACCGTAGGCCGCGGCGGCGGTCCCACTCATCGCTCCATCTACGCGCAGCCGCTGGACAGCTTCTCCGGCGAGCTCCGCCTCACCGAGCAGGGCGAGGTCCTCAACTGGAAATACTCTGAGGTCGTCCTCGCCGAGCGCAACCTGGAGCTGATGATCGCCGCCGCGCTCGACGCGCTCGCCCGCCCCGACCTCACCCTCAGCGAGACGCACCTCACCGGCGCTATCACACCCGCCTGGGAAGCTGCGCTCGACGAGCTCTCTGCGACCTCGCTGCGCTTCTACCAGCAGAACATCGTCGAGAACCCCGATGTCTTCACCTACTTCGAGCAGGCCAGCCCCGTCGCCGAGCTCGAACACGCGCGCATCGGCTCACGCCCTGCCAAGCGAGCCGACCGCAGCGCCACACGCCAGCGCTCGCTCGCCGATCTCCGCGCCATCCCCTGGGTCTTCGGCTGGATGCAGTCGCGTCACGTCGTCCCCGCCTACTTCGGCGTCGGTTACGCGCTGGAACAGTTCGCTACATCCCACCCTGAAGGCCTCGATCTTCTGCGCGAGATGATGCGCAGCTTCCCGCTCTTCCTCGACATGATCCGCAACGTCGAGCTGGCGCTCGCCAAGGCCGACTTCAGCGTCGCACGCCTCTACGCCACGCTGGTCGAGGACTCCACGCTCCGCGACCGCGTCTTCGCGCTGCTGGAGGACGAGTTCATCCGCACGCGCCGCATGGTCCTTGCCGTCACCAATCAGCAGGAGCTGCTCCAGAGCAACACCGTTCTCGCCAACTCCATCCGTCTCCGCAATCCCTACGTCGATCCCATGAGCCTCCTGCAGCTCGAACTCCTCCGCCGCAAACGCGCCGGCGAAGGCTCCGAAGAGCTGGACCGCGCCATCACCGCCACCATCAACGGCATCAGCGCCGGCCTCCGCAACACCGGCTGAGCACGTCGGCACGCGCTTGCTTCTGTCGGAGCCCGAGGACTGATCCGCATCAACCTCGTCGTCGTACACTGGCGTCGATGCGCCTCCCACTCGCTTCCTTTGCTCTCGCGCTCTCCCTCACGGCCGCAAACGCGCAAACCCCCGTCGGGCCCTCAAAGCCGCCCATCACATCCGTCAACCCCGACAGCTCCATCACCTTCCGCTACCAGAACATGGGTGCAACAAAGGTCACAGTCGAAACCGACGCCGCGATGAATCCGCTGCCCATGCAGCGCGACGAGAAGGGCCTCTGGACGGCAAGCACCGGTCCACTTCCGCCCGAACACTACGGCTACATCTTCGTCGTCGATGGCGTGCAGCAGCTCGACCCCCTCAACCGGAACGTCTGGCCCCTTCTTGTCGGCTTCGGCAGCACAATTCTTGTGCCCGGTCACCCCCCAGCCCCCTGGGAACTCACCTCGATCCCCCACGGTGAGCTGACGCAGCATACCTTCACCACGAGCATCGCTACTCACCTGGCCATGAACCAGGAGCGCTATATCGTCTACACGCCGCCCGGGTACGACCCGAAGCGCAAAGGAGGCTACCCCATTCTGTATCTCCTCCATGGGTGGTCCAATGACGAAACCGGTTGGACCGACATCGGCCAGGCAAATCTCATCTTGGACAGCCTTCTCGCGACCGGCAGGATCCTGCCCATGATCGTCGTCATGCCCTTGGGTTACGGTGACTTCAACTTCGTCACCACTGGGGCCAGCGTCTGGAATGATCCGGCCGCAGTCGACGACAACCTCAACCGCTACTCACACATGCTGCTCGACGAGATCTACCCTGCGGTCGAGCGTGAGTACAACGTTGCCAGGGGCCGCGACAAACATGCCATCGCCGGCCTCTCCATGGGCGGCCTGGAAAGTCTCACCATCGGAATCAACCATCCCGGTCAGTTCGGATGGGTAGGCGGCTTCAGCGCCGCACTCAAAGGGGTCGATCTTGAAAAGCACATGATGGACGCGAAGAACGCACGCGACCTCCGCCTGCTCTGGGTGTCCTGCGGCACCAGCGATTCACTCCTCCCGCCCAACCGCGAATTCATCGCTTGGGCGAAATCGAAGAAGCTGCCCGTAACGCCCGTTGAGACCGCCGGCAAACATACCTGGCTCGTCTGGCGCCAGAACCTCCTCGCCTTCGCTCCCCTTCTGTTCCGATAAAACGACGAAGAGCACGCCGCCTTGGCGTGCCCGTCGCTCCTCTTGCCGGGAGCCCCCTAGCTCTCGGGGGTAATCTTCGTGGCCTTTCCGCCCTCGAACTCAATCGTCACCGGGTGCCCGTTGTTGTTGAACGTCACGCTCCGGTCGCCCGGCTTATCCCCATGCGGTTCGATCACCTGGCCCAGCGCCATCATCGCCTGGTTCTCGCTCATCCCCGGCACCGCCTCATGCTTGTCGATGTGCGCCCACATCTCCGGCCCCCAGTGCTTGTACAGCCCATGCGGGTCGTCGTAGAAGAAGATCTCGTCCGTCAGAAACGTGTAGCTGCCGTTGCCGAAGTTCCCCACCGGCACCGCATACACCGTGTTCGCGTCTGCGGACTTCGGCATCGTGAACGCCAGCAGCACATGCCGCTGCCCCGCGGAGATTCGCGCCACGGCCCGGCCCGTCTTCGGCGGCACCTGCTCGAACACGTCCTTGATCACCAGCGGCTCCGCCCCCAGCAGCACGCCCACGGGGTGCTCGTAATCCACGTGCTTGCCTGTGGCTTTGTAGTAGTCCATCTGCCCGCCCGCACTCACCCAGATCGTCTTGCCGATCAACGCTCGTTCATCCTTCAGGGAGTCCGGCCGCTGCTTGCGCAAAAACACCATGTCGTCCT
>DATLMQ010000171.1:0-5980 GCA_035537215.1 Acidobacteriaceae bacterium | reverse complement strand
TGGCTGATGAATCGAAATAGCAGTGGGTTCCGGAACGTCACCAGCCACGGCGCGAACTGCACTAGCTGATAGTTCCCCGTAAGCGTCCGCACCTTGCGCGCGAACTCCTTGCCCGGCTTCTGAAAAATGCGATCCCGTGCGATCGCCGTAGGTTGAAACATCACCCGCTTGCCCGCATGCGCCACGTTCATCGGCACCAGAACGTCATCCAGAATCGTGCCCTCCGGCAGCTCCACGTAAAGCTCCCGGCGGATCGCGTAGATCGCCCCCGTCACGCCCACCACAGATCCGGACTCCGACTCCAGCCGGCGCACCACCTTTTCGATGCGCCAATACAGCCCCAGCGCATCCCCGGCTGGCTCTCCTTCTGGATCCTCCAGCAGCAGCTCTCCACTCACAGCCCCTACCTCGGGGTCCGCGAAGCACCCGGCGAGTTCTATGAGCGCACGTTCATCCACCACCTGCCGCGCATCGAAAAAGACGACAATCTCGCCCTTGGCCCTGCGCACGGCCGCATTCAGCGCCATCGCCTTCCCCCGCGACTCCGGAAGAATCACCGGAACCACGCGGTCCGCGGCCCCAAGCAGAAGCTCCGCCGTCCCGTCCGTCGATCCATCCGACGCGATCAGAATCTCCGGTCTCGTTCCTAGGTACGCCAGTCGCTCGAGGTTGTCGATCTTCCGCGGAAGATTCTCCCGCTCATTTCGACACGCAACCACGATCGAGATCGCCGGCCTGAAGCGCTCTCCCGCCTCGACGCGCGGCCGCGTGCCCGCAAACAGTCGCAGCCAGACCGCGTATCCCGCGTAGGCATACGCAATCAGCGCCAGCGAAATCCAGAACAGCGCTGCCATCTATGCCCCTGGCTCACTCATCCGCGCGATCCTATGCCATCTCGAGCCCCTGCGGTATGCCCAGAAAGTAGCGCGACACCGCACATCGGCATCGTTCCTCTCCCTCCACGGCACACGTCCACCCGATTCCCGTTCACGTTAGTGTTAGCGAAGACCGGAATAGTACCCACGCCGTTCTATTCTATTGGACAGTCCCCCCCTGGAGCGGCCCCTTGCAGTTGCGCGTTCGTCATATCGCCCGAAACGTTCTGTTCAACTGGATCGGAACCGTTGCTAACCTCGCGGTCGGATTTTTTCTCTCCCCATTCATCCTTCATCGATTGGGCGACATCGCCTACGGCGTCTGGGTACTTGCCGTATCCACCGTGGCCTACCTCAGCCTGCTCGACCTCGGTATGCAGAGCTCCGTCCTCCGCTTTGTGTCCAAGGGCCATACGCAAGGCGACCATGAGTCCGCTTCCGCTGCGCTCTCCGCTGCGCTCTGGGTCCGTCTTCGCATCAGTGGCCTGGTACTCCTTCTAAGCTTTTCCCTCGCGGCGCTCTTCCCAACCCTCTTCAAGATTCCCGGTTCTCTCGCCGCCGATGCACGCATCGCCGTCATCACCATCGGCTTCACCATGGCGCTCAGCATGTCCGTTGGCGTCGCCAGCGGTGTCCTCTCCGGCCTTAACCGCTACGATCTCCAGAACTACGTCACGCTCCTGCAGACCGCCATCCGCGTCACCGGCGTCGTCCTGCTTCTCCGCTCCGGTCACGGTATCGTCGCTATCGCTCTTTGCGAGCTCTTCGCCACCTGTGTCGGCCTCGTCCTGCTCATCATCCTCGCCCGCCGGCTCTACCCTCAGCTCACCCTCTCCTTCCGCAGACCGCGCCGCGAAACCCTGCGCATGGTCTGGTCCTACAGCGCCTACGCCTTCCTCACCACCGTCGCCGTTCAGCTCGTCTACCAGAGCGACAACCTCGTCGTCGGCGCCTTCGTCTCCGCTTCCGCGGTCACCTTCTACGCCATCGCGAACTCCCTTTGCCGCTACGCCACCCAGATCGTCGGCTCCATCGCCGGCACCTTCGTCCCCGCCGCGAGCACCTACGAAGCCGCCGGCGACACGGAAGCTCTGGTGAACCTCTACATCTACGGAACCCGCGCGACTCTGGTCATCTCTCTCCCGATCCTCGCCACCTTTCTCCTCCGCGGACACCGCTTCATCCAGCTCTGGATGGGCCCCGAGTACGCCGGCAGCTCCGGGGACATCCTCATCCTTCTCACCGTTCCGCTGCTCTTCGCCTACGCTAACCGCACGGCCAGCTCCATCGCCTACGGCGTCGAAAAGCACAAGCTCACCGCCATCTGGGCCATCATCGAAGGCGTCGCGAACCTGATCCTCAGCATCACCCTCGTCCACTTCTACGGCCTCTACGGCGTAGCGCTCGGCACACTCATCCCCAGCGTCATCGTGCACCTTGGCTTCTGGCCCTGGTACACCTCGAAGCTCGTCAATATCGGCATCTCGGAAGTGATATGGCGCGTTTGGGGCCCGATCTTTCTGGCTATCATCCCTTTCGCACTCATCTCCTACGCCTTTGAGCGCGCACTCCCCCCGCACCACATGGCCACCTTCTTCCTTCAGGTGCTGGCCACACTTCCGGTCTTCTTCCTCACCCTGGCGATTTTCTTCCGCAACTACATCCGCGGCCCGCTCTACGATAAGTGCCGCGGCCTGCTCGCGCGGGCACAGTAAGTCGGAGCCCTCTCGCAGGTCAGTCCGCCGCATCCCCATGTACGCCGATAACGTCTACCCTGCCGGCGAGCCCTTGATTCTCCACTCCATCTCACGCACCACTGCCGCCAGCAAGCCCTTGCTCTTGCTCGCGAAGTCGTCCGTCAGTGCCGGCGATGAAAACGCCTTCCATGCCGCAATACGGGACTCGCTGAACTCGCCGCGTTTACGCAGTGCATAGGCCATGGCTCCGTAACGCCTCCCCAACTCGGCCCGCACCACCCGCCGATACTTGGTCGGCACGCTGTCCTGCAGGAAGCCCAGGAATCGCGCATCGGACCTGTACCAGTACATCTCTCCCTTGCTCATAAACGAGCTGTTCGCGCTCAGCGTATAGTCCGCCATGGTCTCGTCCATCAACAAAATGTCGCCCGACAGCGCCGCGAATACCCACACCGGCCAGTCCGACAGTGAATCCAGCCCGAAGTACCACTCCGGCAGAAGTCGATGAGCCCCGCTCCGAAACACAATCGTGGGCGTCGCGATGAAGTTGTGCCGCAGAATCTCATTAAGCTGATACCGTCCAGCCGGCAGCGAAGGATAACGCTCCCGCTTCACCTCACCCGCAAGATTCACCCAGCGCGCATAGTGCCCGCACACCTGGATCGAGGGGTCCGCCTCCAGCGCGGCCACCTGCCGCACCAGCTTCTTTGGATCGGTCCAGTAGTCATCCGCATCCAGCCACGCCGTGTACTTCCCCCGGCAGCGCTCCAGGATCTCGTATGTGTTTCGTTGGATCCCCACATTCTTCGATCGCGACATCACCTGAATCAGCTCAGGATGGCGGCGCGCGTACTCCTGCGCCACCTTCAGCGTGCCATCGGTCGAACAGTCATCGCCAACGATCACCTCGACCGGAAATGGCATCTCCTGCATCAGCACGCTGTCCAGTGCGCGCGGCAGCAGCCGCTCCAGGTTGTAGGCACTGATCGAAACGCTCACCAACGGCTCCGCCGCCGCCGACACTCCTGTTCCTTGCATTCTGGAGTCCATCACATCCGCCTGCTGTCTGGTCCCACCGGCTCTGGTCCACCGCTGCCCGTCAACGCCGCCGCTCCCGCGCTTCGTTCCGCCGCTCGCCCCAGCACCTCGCGATAGATCCGCTCCACATTCTCCGCATACACCTCTGGGTTGTACTTCGTGCGCACCAGCTCCCGCGCTGCCTCACCCATAGCCCGTGCCTTCGCCGGATCTTCAATACACTCCAGGATCGCCGCGGCTAGCCCCTCGCTGTCCTGGTGCGCATGCAGCAGGCCCGTCACCCCGTCCGTAATCACCTCAGGAATCCCGTCCACCGCCGTCGCCACTACCGCTTTTCCCATACCCATGCCTTCCAGGATCGAGAGGGGCAGCCCTTCCCTGTGCGTGCTCAGGACAAACACATCCATCGCCGCCACCAGCCTGGGAATATCACTCCGGAACCCGGTAAACAGAAAGCTCGCCTCAATGCCCATCTGTTGAAGCCGAGCCCTCACCTCGCCATAGTGCCTGCGATTCAGCTCAACCTCTGCGTTATCGCCCACGACCACAAACCGCGTCTCCGGCCTTCGTTCCAGCACCTTCACCGCGGCCTCGGCCAGCGTGAAGTAATCCTTCTGCGGATTCACCCGCGCCACCATCCCCACCACCGGCGCCCCGCTTGCCAACCCTAACTCTTCGCGCACCGCAGCCACATCCACCCGCTCGTCCGGAACCGCCACCGCATCATACAGAACGCTCGCCTTCCGGTCCGGCACCTTCACCGCAAACTGCCGCCGCGAATCCTCCGACACAAACACATATCGCTTCACCGGCAGCAGCGTCAGCCGCTCCCGAAACGGCACCGTGCTGTACCTCGAACGCACATGCGTAATCAGCGGAACCCGCGCCATCAGCGCCGCCAGGCTGTTGTGATACGCCGCCTTGGTCTCCGAGCAGTGCGCGATCTGCGCCCCGCTCCGCCGCAGCTCCTCGGCCACCCGCTCCGACTCCCTCCGGAATCGCGGAAAGTGCCGCAGGCTGGGCTCCGGCGGCGTGTACTCCACCACACTCGCTCCCGCCCCTTCGCACGCCGCAATCAGGTCCGCGCTCCCCCGGATGCAGAACGTCACATGCCGGAACAGGTGAGCCGTCGTCGCGATCAGCCGGATCGTTGCGATCTCCACTCCGCCTAGTGAAGGCCATGGCAGCAGGTGAGCGATCGTCAGCGCCGACGTTCCCTGTCCTTCATCTACCTGCCGCATGCATCACCTGACCTGGGGCCCGCCACAGATAGCAACATCCCGTCCCCGACGGTCGCCTGCTTCACCCTTGCCACTTCGTTCAACGTCAAAACCGCTCCCTCGCCCTTCAGAGCTCTCAGCACGAGACTTCTTGCGTGTCACACCGCCGCCAGTCCGAACTGCGCCTGCAACACATCCGTTGAATCACGCCCGCCCGCTCCAGCCAATGGCCAAATCCGGTCATAGGTCCTTGCGCAGCCGTTGTTATCATAACGACCGCAGCATCCCCGCTGTACCCTAGAAGCAGACGTATGGGCAAATTCTCAGAAGATCTGGCGCGTTACCGGGCCAAGGGATACAGCACAAAGCAGCTGTGGCTGGACCCTGCCGTCTGGTCCATCGCCTCCTACCGCCTCGCCAACTGGCTCCACGTCGGCAAGCCCAACCCCATCGTCCGCATCCCGCTTAAGCTCGTCTCCTTCTTCATCTCGCGCTTCTGCCTCATCTTCATGGAGATGGACATCGACGCCCAGGCCACCATCGGCGGCGGCCTCTACATCGGCCACATCGGCGGCGTGCACATCAACCCCGGCGCCGTCCTCGGCAAAAACTGCGACCTCGCCCACCGCATCACCATCGGCGCCTCTGCCATGGGACGCGGCGGCATCCCCATCCTCGGCGACGAGGTCTACATCGGCACCGGCGCCGTCCTCGTCGGCAAAATCAAGGTCGGCAGCGGAGCCAAAATCGCCGCCAACACCCTCGTCATGACCAACGTCCCCGAAGGCGCCACCGTCATGGGCGTCCCCGGCCGCATCATCATGCGCCCCCAGCCCAGGCGCCCGGCCACTGCGCCCGTCGCCGACGTCTCGCCGCAGCCAGATCTCTCCCCCACACCGGAGCCCGTGCATGCTGAGTGATGCCGAGCGCCAGGAGCTGCGCGCCCGCATCCGCGACGCAGCCGGCGCCCCACAACCCGCCGTCGTCCTCTCTGAAGTTCGCCACCTGCTCCGCGGCTCCGCCAAGCTCACGCAGGACGCCATGTTCTGCGCCTCCACGCTCGACAGGCTCGCCGACGCGCTCGTCGCCCAAACCCGCGCCCGCCGCCTCCGCACCTTCATCGTCCGCTCCGTCACCGTCGAGCCCGTCC
>DATLMQ010000170.1:0-7199 GCA_035537215.1 Acidobacteriaceae bacterium | reverse complement strand
GGAGGTGGTCGCGGGAGGGGCGAAGGTACTGGCCGACGGTGAGGATGTCGACCTTGCGGTCGGCGAGGTCGCGGAAGACGGCGAGGAGTTCGTGCATCTCTTCGCCCATGCCGACGATGATGCCGGTTGTGGTGACGATGGGGCCGAGCTCGTGCGCGGAGGACTCCTGCTTGGCGGCTTCGAGGAAGCGGAGGGAGCGCTCGTAGCGGCCGCCGGATTTGGCGACGCGGTAGAGGCGTGGGACGGTCTCGATGTTGTGGTTGAGGATCTCGGGGCGGGCGGCGACGACGAGGCCGCGGGCCTGGTCGACGCCCTGGAAGTCGGGGGTGAGGACTTCGACCTGGCAGCCGGGGGCCTGACGGCGGATCTCCCGGATGACGTTGACGAAGGCGGTGGCGGCGCCGAGGTTGTCGTCGTCGCGGTTCACACTGGTGATGACGGCGTGCTTGAGGCCGAGAGAGGCGACGGCGTAGGCGACGCGGGCGGGCTCGGTGTGGTCGATGGGCGCGGGCTTGCCTTTGGGCACCGCGCAGAAGCCGCAGCGGCGCGTGCAGAGGTTGCCGAGCATCATGAAGGTCGCGGTCTTGTGGTTCCAGCACTCGCCGATGTTGGGGCAGTGGGCCGACTCGCAGACGGTGTGGAGGTTGAGGTCGCGGGCGAGCTTCTTGAGGTTGTGGAAGGTCTCACCCATGGGAGCGCGGGCCTTCAGCCACTCGGGCTTGGGCGCGGGCTTGCGGGGGGAGAGGTCGATCTGGATGAGTGGATCGGCGAAGGGAGCCATGGCCTGTGCTGATTGTATGCGCGGGCGAACGCGAGGGTGCGGAGATGCAGAATACGTCCCGGGGGTGCAGAGGTCGAGCAGCGCTTCCCCTGGCCCGATTAAAGCGATTGTGAGCGCGAACGGAACGGAAGAGGGCAACCCCGGGCGGGCCCTCAGCGGCGGAGGCGCTCGCGGACTTCCGTGCGGCTCAGGTAGAGGAAGAAGACCAGCGCGAAGAGACCCTGGATGACGTACGGGCCGACGTGGGTGCGGTGGAAGCCGTAGAAATAACCGCTAGCCATGAGAAGGCAGCCGGCCGTGACGATGGCCCATCCCCAGCGGCGCAGGCGCAGCATGCCGAAGACGCCGATCACCAGCAGAGTGCAGATGGCGAGGATGCTGTAGCGGGCCGGGCCGGAGCCGTAGGTTCCGCGGGCCGCGGCGAAGGCGTTGAGCATGCCGAGCACAAGCAGATACAGGCCGATGAGAGCCATGCCCGGGAGCATGCCCTGGGACTCGATGCCGCCGGGAGGAGGGACGGGGCGCGGGGCGGTGGGTCTTGAACTGGGGGCGCTGGGCGGCGGGTCTGGCGGCGAGGTGGGTGGCGTCGGGGGCATGGCGAGGGGGCGCTCTAGAGGGTGTGGAGGTAGGCGAGCAGGTCGTCGAGGTCCTGCAGGTCCATGGGCTGGGGCGGCATCATGTTGCGGCCGTGCGCGAGGGTGCTGCTGACGCGGTCGTTGTTGGCCGGGGCACCGCTGGGCAGGTACGGTTTGCGGAAGACGCCGCGGAGCGAGGGGCCGTGCAGAGGGCCGTCTTCCCTGTCGTGATGGCAGCCGGAGCAGCGCGCGGCGAAGACCTGGTGGCCGCGCAGCTGCTGCGGGTTGAGCTGATCGAGGGGGACGGGACCGGGAGTGCTGTGACAGCCGGTGAGCAGGGCGACGGGAGCAAGAACGGTGGCGAGCAGGAGCGGAAGCGGTGAGGCTGAGGACATCGCTTACTTGGCCGAGTCCTTGAAGACCTGCTCGGCGAGGAAGTTGCGGACCTTGGCCTCGTCGCGAAGGATCTCGAAGTAGGCGTTCTTGAGCAGCTGCGAGCGGCTCTCATGCAGTTGCTGGCGGATGGACTGCTGGACGCGTGGGTCGTTGAGGTCGCGCTGTCCGGCAGGCTCCTTGCTGATGAGCTTGTAGATGGAGTAGCCGACGGCACGATGGGAGGCACCGTCGAGCAGCGGAAGGATGTCGGTGGTTTCGCCGGGCTTGAGCCTGGTGATGGCCGCGAAGGTGACGGGGTCGGTAGCGCCCTTCATCTGCGACTCGGAGACGAAGCCCATGTCGCCGCCGTTCTGCGCGGTCTCCTGGCGCTCGGAGAAGTTCATGGCAAGGGAGCCGAAGTCTTCACCGGCATCGATGCGGTTCTTGAGGGCCTGAATTTTCTTGCGGGCTTCGGCGTCGCTGGAGGCCTTGTTGTTCTGGAGGTTGCCGGCGGTCTGGGCGGCGGCCTGGTCGGTGACCTGGATCTGGGCGAGGTGAAACTGCTGCTCGATGAGGTTGTACTCGGCTTTGTGGGCGTTGTAGTAGCTGGTGACCTCGGCGTCGGTGACGGTGATCTTGGAGTTGATCTCCTTGTTCAGCAGCTTCTCATTGGTGAGGCTGCGGCGGAGATTGCGGCGAAGTGTGTCGAGGGTCTGCCCGCTGGTCTGGAGCTTCTGGCGGAACTGCTCCTCGGTGTAGGGGGCCTTGATCTCGGCGAGCTTGGCATCGACTTCGGCGTCGGTCGCGGTGAGGCTGGACTTGGCCGCGCGCTGCTGCACGATCTCTTCGACGATGAGCTCGTGAAGGATGTTGAGGCGGAGGGCGTTGGCCTGGTCGGGCGAAGACGACTGCAGCTGCGGATTGTTGGTGAGCTGGGCGTTGTAGATCTTGTCGAGGTCCGAGCGGAGGATCGGGTGACCGTTGACGGTGGAGACGACGCCGTTCTGCTGCACCTGATGGCAGCCGGAGAGAAGGCACAGAGATGTAGCGAGGAGACATGTGGAAAGACGTACAGACTTCAGCATGGGGAGGGTCCTGGTTCGCACGGCAGCAAACCGTCCGTTCAGTCTACAGGAAAGCACGCGCCAGCCCCGGAAGGAGCCGACGGGCTTTCAACTGCTGCGCTGAGATGTTCTCAGAGTTTTGGCAGCTCCACAACCCTGACGCTGGAGATGGCCTCGACCTGGCGGAGCTGCTCGAGGGCGGACTGGAGCGAGGGGGCGGCGCCGGCGGGGACATCAAGCTGGACGACGGCGAGAGCGTGGCCTTCGGGGAAGCGGCCGCCGCGGGCGCCGGGGCGGGTGCGGCCCAGGGCGAAGCTGGCGATGTTGAGACCGGCTTCACCGAGGAGGGTGCCGATACGGCCGATGACGCCGGGGACGTCCTGGTTGCGGATGATGGCGAGGGTGCCGGCGAGCTCGGCTTCGATATCGATGCCGTCGTAGCTGAGCAGGCGCGGGGAGGACCCGTGGAGGACGGTGCCGAGTCCGGTCCAGTCGCCCTGGGAGGCGGAGGGGTCGGTGGCGCTGTCCTTGCGGGCCCAGTGGAGCGAGAGGCGGAGGGTAGCGCCGGTGCCGCCGGAGACGTGCTCGCGCTTGTCCTCCTGGATGCGGATGCCGCGCTCTGCGGCCGCGGCGGCGGCGTTGATGCGGTTGATGCCATCGACGCCATGCAGAACGCCGGCGATGGCGGCGTTGCGGATGAGGTCGGTTTTGAGCTGGGCGAGGCGGCCGTTGTAGGTGAGGGAGATGCTCTCGACGGACCCGAGACCTTCACCGGAGCGGGAGCCGGCTTCGTGGCTGAGGAGCTGGCCGAGGCGGGCGGCCATCTCGATGTACGGGGAGACCTCGGCGTACTCCTCTTCGGAGAGGGAGGCGACGTTGACGGCGTTCTGGACGACACCGAGCTTCAGATAGTCGCGGACCTGGTTGGCGAGCTGGATGCCGATAGCCTCCTGCGCCTCATCGGTTGAGCCGGCGATGTGGGGCGAGAGGAGGACGTTGTCGAGCTGGAAGAAGGGGGAGTCCTTGAGGGGCTCGGAGCGGAAGACATCGAGCGCGGCACCGGCGACCTTGCCGGATTTGAGGGCATCGACAAGGGCTTCGTCGACGATGAGCTCGCCGCGGGCACAGTTCACGATGCGGACTCCCGGTTTCATGACGGCGATGGAATGGCTGTTGATGAGGCCTTCGGTCTGGGGGGTGAGGCCCACGTGCAGCGAGAGGAAGTCACTTTCGGAGAAGATCTCGTCGATGGGGACGAGAGTGACACCGTTTTCGCGGGCGATGACTGGGGCGACGAAGGGGTCGTAGCCGAGGAGGTTCATGCCGAAGGCGCGGGCGCGGCGGGCGACCTCAAGGCCGATGCGGCCGAGGCCGACGATGCCGAGGGTCTTGCCGCGGAGCTCAGAGCCCTGGAGAGACTTTTTGTCCCATTTGCCGGCGTGCATGCCGCCGTTGGCGCGAGGGATGGCGCGGGCCATGGAGATCATGAGACCGAGCGTGAGCTCGGCGACGGCGACGGCGTTGGCGCCGGGGGTGTTCATGACGACGATGCCGCGGCGGGTGGCCTCGGCGGTGTCGATGTTGTCGACGCCTACACCGGCGCGGCCAATGATGCGGAGCTTCGGGGCGTGCTGGAGGAGCGCGGCATCGGCCTGAACGGCCGAGCGGACGATGAGGGCATCGGCATCGGCGAGAGCGGAGGGGAGACCGCCGGCGGGGATCTGGTCGGCGGTGACCACGTCCCAGCCGGGTTCGGTTTTGAAGATGGCAAGCGTTGCAGGTGAGACTTTTTCAGCGAGGACGATCTTCAAAGCAGCTCCAGCGGCGCAAGGGCGCAACTCTATCAGTGTAAAGCGGATGTTCGAGGGGACCGAACGCGATTACCAGACGGCGCGGTGGGACAGACCCGAGAGGCTACTTCTTCGCCGGCGTTACGGAAGCCGCGGTGGGCCCAGCGGCGGGCGCGGTGTAGGGGGGCGGGGGTGTGACGCCTTCGGCGCGGAGGGCGTCGTCGATCTCACCAAAGAGGAACTCGAGCGGGACGGCGCCATCGATCTTTACGCCGTTGATGAACATGGTCGGAGTGGAGTCGATGCCGAGAGAGGTGCCGAGCTTCCGGGAGTCCTCGACGGCGGCGGTGTCCTGCTTTGCCAGGCAGGCGTTGAGCTTTGCAAGATCGGCTTTCTGGAAGGTGGCCTGATCGCGGGTGAGCTTGTCGAGCTGCTCGGTGGCATGGGGCAAGGTCTTCTCGGCCTTGGGGTCCTTGGGGTCGCCGCCGATCTCGGAGGAGTGTGCGTGGATGTAGTCGACGAGGTTCCAATAACCGGGGGTGGACTGGGCGCCGAGGCAGTTGGTGTCGACGGCGGCGCGCATGGCCCAGGGGTGGATGTCGAGCGGGAAGTCCTTGTAGACGACCCGCACCTTGTCGCCGTAGCGCTGGGTCAGCGCGGGAAAGATGGTGTCGTGGAGGCGCCCGCAGTAGGGACACTCGAGGTCGTCGAAATTGACCATGACGACGGGCGCGGTGGGTGGACCGCCGCGGGCGGGACGGCCTTCGGCGGAGACGAGGGATCTGGGGTCCGAGGAGATGTCGAACTTGCTGAACTGGGCGAGGGTCTTTCCGTCGGTGGAGAGCAGGAAGTTGACGGGACGGGAGGACTTGCCATCGGCGCTGAAGGTGACGGCGATGTTGTCGAAGCCGGCCATTTCGGAGGGCATGCGCGGGCCGATGTGCACGGACGAGGCGGGAGGGAGATTGGCCTTCTGGCGGATGAGGACTTCGACGCGGTGCTGCTCGGCGGGCGAGAGAGGCTTGCCGGGGGCCGCGGCGGAGGAGCCGGCGGTGGCGGTCTGCCCGGCGAGCGCGGACGCGGGGGTCTGCGCGTGGCAGCCCAGGGTCATGAGCGTGAGAGCGAGCAGGGGGGAGGAAAGCTGAGAAAAACGCACGTTTTTATTATCGCAGGCATGCGATCCGGGTGTTTTTCGGGAAAGGGCTGGAGCTGCGGGCGGGTGTATCGCGGGGAGCTAGAAGAGGCGTTCGGCGCGACGGAGGTTGCCGGCGCTGCCGATGTTGGCGAGGGTGAAGTTGAAGCGCTCGACGCCTTCGTTACGGACGGAACCGAGCTCATAGCGGCGGTACTCGACCGAGAGGCCGCAGCAGTTCCAGTTGTAGTTGGCCTGAAGCGAGCCGTACTGCATGCCACCGTTATTGAGGTCTAAGCCGGCGTTGGCGGCGAGCGAGAGGCCGGGTTTGCTGGGCGTTCCGTAGCCAAGCAGGAGGCGCAGCTGCGAGAAGTTGGAGGTGGGGGAGCCGACGAGGGCGTTGGTGTCGAGATTTTCGGTGAAGAACCGGCCCGGGGCGTTGAGTCGGGCGTAGGAGACCCCGCCGAAGACGGGGCCCTCGTGGGCGTCGAGGAAGATGTTGGAGCTGGTGAACTTGGAGGCTCCGGTGTCGAGATCGAAGTCCCACTCGACGTCGGTATGGCTGGAGGTGCGGAAGCGCATGCGGGAGATGAGCGGAGAAGAGGTGCGGGGTTCGGTGAGAAAGGCGACGCCGGAGAGAGAGAGCGTGGAGTCGAAGAGGTTGCGGCGGCCGGTGACGACGGCGTGGCCGAAGGTGGGATCGAAGAAGTGGCGCTGGGCGAGGCGCCAGCTGAACCACTCCTGCTGCGGGGCGGGAGCCGCCTGGGGTGTGCAGCGGGAAGTGCGGCCGGCGTGGGTGCGAATGGGGACGTCGGGAGCGGAGACAGAGGGGTCTGGGATGCCGTTGGCATCGGTGGAGGTCTGGGGGTCGGGGTTCAGGACATCGGGGGTCGCGTCGGCCGGGGGCGGGAGCATGAGAGTCGGGTTCGAGAGGGAAAGGGCGGAGGGCTGAGCAGAAGGCTGATTGGAGATCGGGGAGCTGTCGTCGGGAGTGGAGCAGCCGGGGATCGCTGGCGGCAGGTTGCGCGCGGCTGGACGGAAGTACAGGTGCTGCGTGACACCGTACTCCAGCTCATCGGTATCGCTGGCGAGATCGTTGTCGTCGAAGCGGAGGATGCTGAGGAAGTTGTCGATGCCGTGGACGTTGCGCCATGTGATCTCGGGCTCGATGGTGTGGCGCACCTCGGCGCCGAAGAGTTTTTGCAGGGAGGAGGGCACGGTGAAGGTGCGCTCGAGGGCCGGGGGAAGGATGGCGACCTTGAGCTCGACGGAGGCTCGGTTGACCGGCTCGGTGAGCTCGACGGTGCCACCGGGCCGGGTGGTATTGAGGCGGGAGCGGGAGTAGAAGGTGTCACGCACGGCGACGGAGGAAAGGGTGTGCCAGCCGCCGCCGGAGAGCGGAAGCGCGAGCTCGGGGCGGAGGTCCAGGCGCTCGACGATTCCAGAGGAGACGAAGTTGGGCTGCGAGCGCTTGAGGCCGGC
>DATLMQ010000169.1:0-2484 GCA_035537215.1 Acidobacteriaceae bacterium | reverse complement strand
GTAGAAGAGGCCGTGGAACTTGAAGCGGAAGCGGTGCTCGGCGTCGGGGGCGGAGTTTTCGCTGGCGCAGGCGAGCAGGGCGTCCCAGGCGTCGAGTGGATTGCGCTCGAACTTCCATACCTCTTCGGCGCAGAGGTCGCTGACGGGAACGCCGTGGAAGGTGGGCTCGGCGGGAGCGGCGAGGTTGGCGGTATCGCCCTGGGGCTGGTGGGTGATCCTGCCGGAGCTGAGATGGCCGGCAAAGGGAGCCCGGCTCATCGCCTCGGTGAAGAAGGTACGGAGGAAGACCTTCTGTTCTTCGCTGAACGACAGCTCTTGTGGTGCAATCGCTGGGGACATCGGCAACCTTGAGGACGCGGTCAGAAAGGTTGAGAGACGTGCAGCGGCCTGAGCTTCAGAGGCGGCGGGGTGAGAACCCAGGGCGCGAACGCAGGGACACACCACAGCAGCGGGTGATCTCAGGCTCGTCGCGGAGCTTACTGGCGAAAAAGGGGTTGTTCAAGCGGGCGCGTCAAGGGGCCACGCTTCAAGGGAAGGCCTCCCAGCAGGTGCGGCGTGGCACGTGCCGGTCGGATGACCAGAGTATAAGGCGAGAGGACCATCGGTGCAAGCCCTCTTCGGGCGTGGGCGTGGAAGACGGCGTGCCGAAGCGGGCGACGGCGATGCCCGAAGCGAAGGCCGGTGAGGTGGTCGGAGATCGCGGAAGATGGCGGCATGCTAGTGCGGTGGGGGCCGCGGGTGCTAAGGTGAAATTGATCCTTTCACTGAAAATCTCATCGTCGTGAACTGACGAACCGTCTCATGGAGAGCTATGCCACACGCCAGCTTCGACGGACTCCGCGTACTGACTCTGGAGTCGCGTCGTGCGCGCGAGGTGGAAAAGCTGATCCGGACCTACAGCGGGGAGCCGATTGTGGTGCCCGCGATGCGGGAGATTCCGCTGTCGTCGAACACGGCGTGCCTGGAGTTCGGCAAGCGGTTGCTGGAGGGTGAGTTCGACCTGGTGCTGTTTCTGACGGGCGTGGGCGTCGGGAAGATGATGGAGACGCTGGGCACGACGTTCGATCGAGCGTCGATTGTGGCGGAGCTTTCCAAGCGCGAGATTGTGGCGCGGGGATTGAAACCGCTCTCGGCGCTGAAAGAACTGGGAGTGCCGGTGGCCGCGACGACCAAGGAGCCGAGCACGTGGCGCGAGGTGGTGGCGCTGCTGGACAAGACCTACGGCGAGCGGTTGAGCAGCTTCAAGGTGGCGGTGCAGGAGTATGGGGCGACGAATCCGGAGATGATTGCGGAGCTGGTGGACCGATGTGCCTCCGTGACGAAGGTGCCGGTGTATCAGTGGGGGCTGCCGCTGGATGTGGGGCCGCTGCGAACGGCGGTGCGCGAGATCATCGATGGACGGATCGATGTTGTGCTGTTTATGACAGCGGTGCAGGTGATTCACCTGTTCCAGGTTGCGGAGGAGATGGCCTTCTCGGACGATCTGCGGCGGGCGTTCAGCACGGTGACGGTGGTTTCCGTGGGGCCGACGACGACAGAAGAGCTTCTGCATTATGGGATTCAGCCGGACTTTGAACCGTCGCGGCCGCGCATGGGCTTTATGGTGAATGAGGCCGCGCAGTACGCGGGCAAGGTGCTGGCAAAGAAGCGTACGCCGGGGGTGCCGGGGGAGAGCTCGCCGGAGATTCCGGCTGGGCCAGCGGCGCAGGTGCGGGGGGCCGGGGGCGAGAGACGGGCGACGGGGCGGACGCAGGTGCAGCAGGTGGCGGCTTCGACGTCGACGATGGCGGGCTTTCGTGACGGCCTGGCTCCGCTGGATGTGCTGCAGGAGATCAGCAGCAACCTGGCTTCGTCGGATCCGCTGCATGTGGTGCTGTCGAGGATTGTGTCGTTTGTGTCGGCGCTGGTTCCTTGCGATTCGTGTTTTCTGTACACGCTGGAGGAGGACAAGCTGGTGCTCCGGGCGTCACGGAATCCGCATTCGGAGGAGGTGGATCAGCTGCGGCTTTCGATTGGGCAGGGGGTGACGGGGTGGGTGGCCGAGCATCGCGAGCCGGTGGCGATTTCCGAGCGCGCGAGCGAGGACCCGCGGTTCAGCCCGTTTCTGAATCTGCCGGAGGACAGGTTTGAGGCGATGTTGTGCGTGCCGGTGCTGTGCGCGAATCGGGTGGTTGGGGTGCTGAACCTGCAGCACCGGCTGCCGTATGTGCACACGGATCTGCAGCGGCGGCTGCTGGCGACGATTGGGGTGCTGGTGGGGGCGGAGATCGAGCGGGCACGGCTGGAGACGGAGAACTCGGAGCTGACAAACCGGCTGGAGTCACGGAAGCTGGTGGATCGCGCGAAGGGAATTCTGCAGCGGGACCTGAAGCTTTCCGAGGATGAGGCGTACCGGATGATGCAGAAGGAGAGCCGGCAGAGACGGAAGTCGATGCGGGACGTGGCTGACGCGATTCTGCTGGCGGAGAGCCTGAAGCAGACGGG
>DATLMQ010000168.1:0-7408 GCA_035537215.1 Acidobacteriaceae bacterium | reverse complement strand
TGTCTTTGCGGGTGGGACGGCGGCGGGCGATGTCACGCTGGCCGAGCTCGGGGGAGTCCTCGTTGACGTCGGAGGCGGAGGCGAGGGCCTTGGGGCCGCCGGCCATGATGTATTGGACCTGCTGGGGGGCGGTGGAGAAGGTGGGGGGGCACTCGGAGGCGTCGAGGGCGGCGATGCGGCCGGAGGAGCCGGCGCCGACGTAGATGAGGCGGCCGCCGTCGCGAAGGGAGCGGGCGACGGTGTCGATGACGATGGCGATCTCGGGGAGGGCTCTCTTGACGGCGGCGGCTACCTTGCCGTCCTCGTGGCTGATGATGCGGGCGATCTCAATGGCGGACTTGGTGTCCAGACCTACGGAGGCTTCGTTGGGCCGCTCGGTGGTGAGGCTCTGGAGGTCGGTGGTGGGGTGCACTGTCGACTTCTCTGTGGAAGACGGGGACGGCATGGTGAGCGTGGCCATAGGGTTCCGTTGCTGGACCATTCTAAATCAATAGCTATGAAGCTGAACTGTAAAGAGTTTGGGCAGGTAAACGCCCGGGCGGGGTAGTCTGCAGCGATGGGGAATACGGGTTGGACGAGTGACGGAGCGGGATGGAGAGCGGGCCTGGGCGGTGTACGACGGAAGGTGCTGGGACAGCTAGTGGCGGGGCTGCTGATGGGGTGGGCAGCGGGTGCGAGCGCGGGGCAGGCGGGAGTCTCGGGCAGGGCTGCGAGAGGGGCTGAGGACGCGGGGCTGGAGAAGACGGTGGCGGCGATGGCGGCTGCGCATCATGGGCAAGTGGCTCTGTTTGCAGAGGATCTGAAGACGGGGCGGACGGTGGGGCTGCGGCCGGATGAGCCCGTGCAGACGGCGAGCGTGATCAAGCTGGGGATTCTGTACCACGCGATGGAGGAGGTGCGGGAGGGCCGGGCGCGGTGGGACGAGAAGCTGACGCTGAAGCCGGGAGAGGCGGTGGGCGGGTCGGGGATGCTGCACTTCTTCGACGCTCCGCTGACGGTGACGCTGAAGGATGTATTGACGATGATGGTGATTGTGAGCGACAACACGGCGACGAACATGGCGATCGACCGGTTTGGGGTGGACGCGATCAATGCGCGGGTGGAGGGGCTGGGGCTGAAGAATACGCACCTCTACAAGAAGGTGATGAAGCCGGCGACGGAGCCGATGCCGGCGGATCAGCCGAAGTTCGGGCTGGGGAAGACGACGCCGCGGGAGATGGCGGCGCTGATGGCGGATATAGGCGAGTGCCGGCTGCGGCGGAGCGGGCGCGCGAGTGCAGGAGGGGCCGAGGTAGGGCAGGGGTTTGAGGCGATGGATGCAGGGGACAGGGCGGTGTGCGAGGTGGCGCTGGGGATGCTGAAGAGCCAGTTCTACCGGGAGACGATTCCGCGGTACCTGGAGGCGGTGGATACGACGGAGGAGGGGCCGGCGATTGCGAGCAAGACGGGGTCGCTGAACGCGGTGCGGAACGATGTGGCGATTGTGTCGGGCAAGAGCGGGCCGATGGTGGTGTCGATCTTTACGTACGAGAACAAGGACCACGGATGGACGGTGGACAACGAGGCGGAGGTGACGATTGCGAAGCTGGGGAAGGCGATTGCCGACGCGTGGACGCCGGGGGGGCTGGATGCGAAGGGGCTTGTGCCGGGGCTGGGAATGGGGGCGAACGACGGGACGGTACGTCTAAACTGATGGTTGACCCCCGGCCGTGTTGTGATATGCAGGGGCGGGAATCTGTGGAGAACGACGACTTGACTCACGATGGGACAGCAGAGCCGGCGCGAGAGACGGTGCCGGTGCGGCTGCCGAGGCAGACGGGACGGACGCGGCGGCGGAGCGACGGTGGGGTGCGCTCGTGGATACGCGACCTGGTGGTTTCGATCGCGGTTTCGGTGTTCATCATCCTGTTTCTGTACCAGCCGGTGCGGGTGGAGGGGACGAGCATGCTGCCGCAGCTGGAGGACCAGGACCGGCTGTTTATCAACAAGTTCGTGTACTACGTGGGGGAGATTCATCGCGGGGATGTGGTGGTGTTCCGGTATCCGCACGATGTGACCAAGAGCTATATCAAGCGGGTGATCGCGGTGCCGGGGGACGATCTGCGGATCGATCACGGGGCGGTGTGGGTGAACGGGCACCAGCTGACCGAGCGGTATGTGCCGCAGTGGTACAAGGACGACCGGTCGCAGCCGGAGATGGTGCTGACGGGGGGCGAGTATTTCGTGATGGGTGACCACCGATCGATCTCGAGCGACAGCCGGGACTTCGGTCCGGTGTCGCGGGATCTGATCTACGGGCGGGCGGCGTTTGTGTACTGGCCGATGGACCAGGCCGGGGTGGTGCATTAGCGTATGACGCCTTTGGGTCGGGCGTGTGTCGCGAAGGTGGAGTACCGTTACCACGCAAGCTGAACTACAACGAAGAGGCAGTTGGAACAGGAGTCTCTTCGTGACCTCTCGTAGCCGTATCGGATGGTTTCTGCTGATGGTGCTGGGGATCATCGTGGCGGCCTTCGGAAGCGTGGCACTTACGTAGCGCGCAGACGGGGCAGACCGCGATGTTGACCTTGGATGGGAAGGGACCGGTGTGTTCGCCGCGCGTGCGTGGCTGAACGGCCGGTCTGTTCGTTTTGAACGTCGCTGGGGCAACGACCCCAGGTGCCGGGGGCAAGGACCCTAGGTGTAGTGGACGATGTTGGCGAAGGTGGTGGGGACAAGGCTGGCGCCGCCCACCAGCGCGCCGTCGATCTCCTCCTGGGCCATCAAGGAGCCGATGTTGTCGGGCTTGACGGAGCCGCCGTAGAGGATGCGGGTGTTGGTGGCGGTCTGCTCACCGCAGCAGTGCGAGAGCTCGTGGCGGATGATGCGGTGGGCGGCGGCGGCGACCTCGGGCGAGGCGGTGGAGCCGGTGCCGATGGCCCAGATGGGCTCATAGGCGAGGACGAGGCGGCGGGCCTCGGAGGCGGAGATGTTGCGGAGGGCGTTGCGGACCTGGGTGCGGAGGGTCTCTTCGGTCTTTTCGTCCTCGCGCTCGGCGAGGAGCTCACCGACGCAGACGATGGGCGTGATGCCGTGGTTGATGGCGGCTTTGAGCTTGAGGTTGACGCGCTCGTAGGTCTCGTTGAAGTAGAGACGCTGTTCGGAGTGGCCGAGCAGGACGTGGCGGCAGCCGATGGAGACGAGCATGGTGGGCGAGGTCTGGCCGGTGTAGGGGCCCTCGTTGAGCCAGTGCATGTTCTGCGCGCCGGCGCGGACGTTGGTGCCTTCGGCGGCCTCGATGACGTAGGCGAGCGAGCTCATGGTGGGGAAGACGACGATCTCGTCGCGGGTGTGGCCTTCGACAAGGGGAAGGAAGGCGTCGAGGAAGGCGAGGGACTCCTTGGGCGTCTTGTACATCTTCCAGTTGCCGGCAATGATCGGCTTGCGCATGCGCGAGAGGGTCTCCGTGAGGCTTGTGGTTTGCCGAGATTACGGGGTTGGGGCGGGTGGTGGCAAGAGGTGAGTGGGGATGTGAAGCGTTGGCTGGGTTGGCAGTTGTGGGGTTTAGGCTTTCAGTTTGGAGTTTCGAGCTGCGAGTCTCGAGTGATGCTCCGAGGAGGGGCTTTTGCAGGATTTCAGGAACCTGGAGGTGTGGAAGAGGGCGCACAGGCTGGTGCTGGCTGTGTACCGGTGTAGTCAAGAGATGCCACGGGATGAGGTATTTGGCATCACTATGCAGTTGCGACGTGGGGCCACGGCGATCGCAACGCGGATCGCGGAAGGATGCGGCAGGGAGGGGAATGCGGATTTTGCTGCAGACCTGAGACGGGCTGTAGCCGCGTGCAATGAGGTGGAGTATCTGATTCTCTTGGCGAAGGATCTTGAGTATTTGAAAGCGGAGGTGGACGAGCGGTTGACGGGCGAGGTGGTAGAGGTGCGGAAGATGCTTCATGGACTGCTGCGGAAGCTGTAGCTACTTGTCGTCGAGGGCGGCGATGCCGGGAAGGGTTTTGCCTTCGAGGAATTCGAGGCTGGCGCCGCCGCCGGTGGAGATGTGGGTGATCTTGTCAGCGACGCCGGAGTTGTTGATGGCGGCAACGGAGTCGCCGCCGCCGACGATGGTGGTGGCGTCTTCGTTTTTGGCGAGGGCGCGGGCGATGGCGTTGGTGCCCTTGGCGAAGGCGGAGAGCTCGGCGACGCCCATGGGGCCGTTCCAGATGACGGTGGCGGCTTCGGCGATCTCGGCGGAGAAGAGCTTGACGGTTTCGGGGCCGATGTCGAGGGCCATGCGGTCGGCGGGGAAGGGGCCGTCGCCGGAGAAGAGCTGAGTGCGGGCGTCGGCGGCAAATTTGTCGGCGAGGCAGTGATCGACGGGAAGGAGGAGCTTGACGCCGCGGGCTTCGGCTTTCTCGAGGGCGGCGCGGGCGATGTCGATCTTGTCGGGTTCGGTGAGGGACTTGCCGGTGGTCTGGCCGCGGGCGTTGAGGAAGGTGTAGGCCATGGCGCCGCCGATGAGCAGGGCGTCGACCTTGTCGAGCAGGGCGTTGATGACCTCGATCTTGTCGGAGACCTTGGCACCGCCGATGATGGCGACGAAGGGGCGGTTGGGGTCGGTGACGGCCTTGCCGAGGTAGGTGAGCTCGCGCTCCATGAGCAGGCCGGCGGCGCACTGGCCGCCCTTTGCCTTGACGGCGTGGGTGATGCCTTCGGTGGAGGCGTGGGCGCGGTGGGCGGCGCCGAAGGCGTCGTCGACGTAGAGGTCGCAGAGCTCGGCGAGCTCCCGGGCGAAGGCCGGGTCGTTGGCCTCTTCGCCGGAGCGGCAGCGGAGGTATTCGAGCAGGAGAGGCTGGCCGGATTCGAGGTTGCCGGCGAGCTCGCGGGCGATGGGGCCGACGCAGTCGGGGGCGAAGGCGACGTTTTCGCCGCGGGAGAGGACGTGGTCGAGGAGGGCGCGGAGGCGGTCGACGATGGGCCGCAGGCTCATGGTGTCGACACGCTTGCCTTTGGGGCGGCCGAGGTGCGCGGCGACGATCAGCTTCGCTTTATGGCGGAGCGCGTACTCGATGGTGGGGATGGTTTCGCGGATGCGGGTGTCGTCGGTGATGGTGCCGTTTTTGGAGAGGGGCACGTTGAAGTCGACGCGAAGGAACACACGCTTGTTGGCCAGATCGAGGTCGCGGATGGAGAGCTTCGGCATTGCGAAGAGGATACGCGAGCGCGGCGAGGATGGTGCAAGGGGGATGGAAGGGGATTAGGGGAGGACGGCTTCGGCTTCGATCTCGACGCGCCATTTGGGGTTGAGGAGCTCTTTGACGACGACCATGGTGGCGGCGGGACGGACGGTGCTGAAGACCTCGCCGTGGGCGCGGCCGACCTCTTCCCAGTCCTCGGCGCGGGTGAGGAAGATGCGGGTGCGGACGACGTGGTCGAAGGTGGCGCCGGCGGTGGAGAGGGCGGTGCCGATGAGCTGGAGGATGGCGCGGGTCTGGCCGGCGGGGGAGAGGTCTTCGGCGCCGACGGGGCCGGTGCCGGAGACGTGGACGGTGTGGCCGATGCGGACGGCGCGGGAGAAGCCGATGATGGGCTCGAAGGGGCTGGTGCCGGGGATGTTGGTGCGCTGGGGCATGGGGTCTCTACCGATCTGGGGATGGGGATGTGGACTGAAGGTGTTGGAGGACGGCGCGAGTTTCGGCGGCGAGACGGGCCATGAGCTCGGCGACGGACTCGGAACGGGCGAGAGGAGCGGCCTGGCCGGCCCAGAGAGAGAGGACGTCGGCGATGTTGCGGCGAACGCCTTCGGCGCGGAGCGGGCGAGTGAGCGCGTTCTGCCAGGGGTAGGGCAACGTGGCTGCGGCGGCTTCGGCTTCCCGGAGGAAGGGATTGACGATGCCGCGAGCGACGCGGCCGGAGAAGACGGCGGTGAAGGCGGTGTCTGTGGCGGCGGCGTGGAGGACGCGGTCTTTGTAGGCCGGCGGGGCGCCGGACTCGTGGGTGGTGAGAAAGGCGGTGCCCATCTGGACGGCGGAGGCGCCGAGCGCGAGGGCGGCGAGGATGCCGCGGCCGTCCATGATGCCGCCGGAGGCGATGACGGGAAGGGGGACCGCGTCCACGATCTGGGGGACGAGGGCGAAGGTGCCGATGGCGTGGTTGGGTGCGGTGAAGCTGCCGCGATGGCCGCCGGCTTCGGCGCCCTGCGCGACGATCGCGTCGACACCGGTGGCCTGGAGCTGGAGGGCTTCGTCGACGGTGGTGGCGGTGCCGATGACGAAGATGGAGCGGTCGTGGAGGGCGCGGACGACGGGTTCGGGGAAGAGGCCGAAGGTGAAGCTGACGACGGGCGGGCGCTCTTCGAGGAGAAGGGCGACCTGGGCGTCGAAGGGCTCGGTGGGGTCTTCGGGGAGCGAAGGTTCGGGGAGGCCGAAGCGCCGGTGCCAGGAGGAGACGAGGGCGAGGGCGGAGGCGGGATCGGACGGTCGCGGCGGGGTGGGGACCGGGGCGAAGATGTTGACGGCGAAGGGGGCGCGGGTGGCGGCACGAACGGTGTGGATGTCGGTGCGGAGCTGGTCAAGGGTGCGATAGGCGCCGGCGATGGAGCCGAGGCCGCCGGCGCGGCAGACCTCGAGGACGAGAGCCGTGGTGTTGATGCCGGAGCCCGCCATGGGCGCCTGGATGATGGAGGAAGCGAGTTGCGGGAAGGAGAACGGCGGCACGGGAAGACCTCCGCGCAAAAGGGTACAGCGGGCCTCGGTTGGAGGCCCTGGCTGACGAGGAATTAGAGGCCCTTGCTGGCGAGAAAGAGGATGAGGTCGCGGACGCGGCTGGAGTAGCCCCACTCGTTGTCGTACCAGGAGATGACCTTGCCGGTGTTGCCGACGACCTTGGTGAGGAGGGAGTCGACGATGGAGGAGAGGGGGTTGCCGCGGAAGTCGGTGCTGACGAGCTCTTCTTCGGTGTAGCCGAGGATGCCCTTCAGCGGGCCCTGGCTGGCGGCTTTGAGAGCGGCGTTGATGGACTTCGTGTCGATGGGCTTTTCGGCGACAAAGGTGAGGTCGACGACGGAGACGTTGGGGGTGGGGACGCGGATGGCGAAGCCGTCGAGCTTGCCGTCCATCTCGGGGATGACGAGCTTGAGGGCCTTGGCGGCGCCGGTGGAGCTGGGGATCATGCTGAGGGCGGCGGCGCGGGCGCGGCGGAGGTCCTTGTGCGGCGTGTCGAGGATGACCTGGTCGTTGGTGTAGCTGTGGACGGTGGTCATGATGCCGGACTGGATGGTGAAGGTCTCGTGGAGGACCTTGACGACGGGCGCGAGGCAGTTGGTGGTGCAGCTGGCGTTGGAGATGATGTGGTGCTTCGCCGGGTCGTATTTGGAGTCGTTGACGCCGAGGACGACGGTGAGGTCCTCGTTGGAGGCGGGGGCGGAGATGATGAC
>DATLMQ010000167.1:0-3728 GCA_035537215.1 Acidobacteriaceae bacterium | reverse complement strand
ACCCCCGCGCCCTCGTCCTCCGCACCACCACCGTCTACGGCCCCGACCCCCAGGGCAAGAACTTCCTCTACACCCTCCGCCGCCTGCTCTCCGCCGGCACGCCCATGCGCGTCCCCTCCGACCAGCTCGCCAACCCCACCTACAACCAGGACCTCGCCTCCGCCACCCTCGCTCTTCTCCGCGGCGGCCACACCGGCCTCTTCCATACCGCCGGGCCGGAAAATCTCTCTCGCCTGGACTTCGCCCTCCTCGCCTGCAATCTCCTCCACCTCCCCTCCGCCACCCTCACCGGCCTCTCCACCCCCGAGCTCAACCAGCGCGCCCCCCGCCCCCTCCACGCCGGCCTCAACTCCACCAAACTCTCCACCACCCTGGGCCGTGAACTCTTCCGCCCCCCCCACCAGGGCATCCTCGACTGGCAAAGGGCCATCACCAAATGAAGCAGCCCGAGCGCTCCCTGTTGGAAAGCTTCGCCGCCATCACCCGCATCGACCCCAACATTCCCTACTTCGACGTCTTCGCCTGCGCCTCCGAGCCCCTCGCCAACGAACTCACCCACCTGAGCACCCAGCAAACAGTCTCCTGACCACCCCGCTCAGCACTCAGTCTCGATTACCGCTCCCCACCCCGCGCATCAGAAGTCCGCGAACCGCGTCCAGCATCGTTTCCGTCCCGATGGTCAAAATGCAATGCGCCTCCTCTGACGAGCACGCACCCACGCACGGCTCCAGCGTCTGTGGAATCTGCACACAGCGCACCTTCGGCCCCACCGGCCGGAATCTTTCGGGCGAGTGGCTCCCGTCCGGATCAGACCCGGGCGCCGCGATGAACTGCACAACAGTCGGCACCCCAAGCCCCCCCGCGAGATGACCTGGACCAGAGTCCGCCCCCAGGAAAATCTCACTATGGGCCAGAAGCGTCACCGTCTCCGCAATGGTCGTCACCCCTGCGACCACCACCGACCTGCCCCGTGATTCCGCGGCCTGTAGCAGCTCCTGCAGCGCGCGTGCCACAGGCGCGTCGTCTGCACCCGAAAGCACCACCACCACCAGCCCCGCATCCTGAAGCAGCCTCCCCACCTCGGCCCAGCGGTCGACCGGCCATCGCCGCCGCGCCTGCGTCGCACCCGGTGCGATCACCCCAAAGCGTTCCTCCGGCCTCAAACCGACCCGGTCGGCGAGAGCGTTCCAATCCGTCCTCTCTGCAATACTCCGCAGAGAAGCGATCACTCGCTCGCTCGATCCCGGAACCTCGTCCTCGCCCAGCAGCCCCGCCGATTGCAGCAGATAAAGTCCCCGGCTCGCCTCCTGCATCCCATGGCCGCCCGCCACCTGCTCCGTCATCGTTCCTTCGCCAAACGGCAACCTGTCTGAGAGAAGCTTCATCTCGAAGCCGATCCGCCTCGATGCCCGCATCAGATACGCCACATCCGACGAGCGCAGCCCGTCATCGCCCCATCGAGGCACAATGCACACCGCCGGCGGAGCCTCGTCGGCCATCCCCTTCAGATACTCGCGTGTCACATCCCACGACAGCCGCAGCGCTTCCATTCTCGTCTTGGCCCCGCTCCCGGGCACATCCAGGCCCCATACCCGATCCACCTGCGGAACCGCCGCCAGCAGCGACGCTGCACTCTTCTGCACGGCAAGCTCAAGGCGAGCGTCCGGATGTGCCCTCTTCAGCGCCTCGATCATCGGGAGCATCAGCACAAGATCGCCTATGTGCTTGGTCACATACGCAATCAGAAATCTTGTGCGTGCACTGCCCGGCTCCGGCGCGCTCGGGCGCAAGATGCCTAAACCTTCCAGCACTCGCATGCCGATCCGCCACCTGCACAGTCCGATCCCCCACACAACCGGCAGTGCAAGCATCCGCAAGCGCGCCCTACCGCGCATAACTTCCCTCGCGCGCCGGGGGCCTGTAAAGCACTCTCCACACGATCGCGGTCTGCGGCCCAACCAACACCAGTACATACGAAAGAATCGTGCCCAGGACGACGCCCAGGCTGCCGATTCGCTTGACCAGATAGATGGACAGTCCAATATTGAGCGCAGCGGCCACCCCTGACAGGATTCCCTGCAGCTTCACCCGGTCCACAGCTGCCAGCAGATAGGCCTCCAGGTCCATCCCCGCGCTCAGCAGCGTCCAACCGCAGATCGCAACCAGGAGCACCTCGCTGGGAACACCTTCCGAGCCCACGTACACCCGAATGATCGCTCGCCCGAAAAGCATCAGCACCAGCACCGCCGTAGCGGCTGCGCCCATTGAGAATCGCGCCGTTCTCCAGAACATCTTGCGCACCCAGTCGTAATCCCCCCGCGCATATGCCTCCGCATACGCCGGCCAGAGCGAAGGCATGATCGCTGACTGCAGCACCGAAGCGTACCCCGCCAGCCGCCACGTCACGCTGTACGGCGTCACATCCACCGCGCTCAGGTAGTGCGCGATCACCAGGTTGTCGGAGTTGAACACGATCAGCGCCGACATCTGCAGCACAAAAAAACCCAGCCCCGAGCCCAGCAGCTCGCGCATCGCCTCCCGCGACATCGCCCGCGGAGACGGCCTCAACCACCGCTTGTCCCAGAACATCACCCACACGTTCAGGCCCAGCGTCCCCAGCAGCATCATGCCGCTGTACACCACCATCAGCTCCACCAGTGATCCCCGCGTGGCCACCACCCCCAGGATCGCCACCAGCCCCAGCACACTGTTCAGCAGCGTTCCGTAGTTGCTCACCTGCGTCTGCTGGTATCCGCCCAGCACCCGATTGATCAGGTTCAGCGGCAGGCTGAGCAGGATGAACGCCACCGCAATCGCCACACACAGCTCTGCCTGCATGGCCGTATGCGCATCGTGCACATGAAACAGCGAGCCCCACGGCACCCTTCGCCATAACGCCCAACACGTCATTCCGAGAACCGCGCTCACCCCGGAGCTGATCCAGAACGCACTCGCATAAAACCGCCGCGCCGCCTCGCGGTCATCCGCCGCATACGCCCGCGAAATCATGTTCGTCAGTGAATTCGCAACGCCCAGGTCCAGCATCGCCATCAGCACAACCGTCGTGCTCACCGTCACCCAGATGCCATACTGCTCCGCACCCAGGTACCGCACCGTCAGCGGCAGAGACACCGCACTCACCAGCAGTGCCACTGCCCGGCTCGCCAGCGCCGATACGCCCCCACGAACCAGCCGCGATAGTCTCGGATCGCGCTCGATGGCCGTGCGAATGCGTTGCAGCAAAGAGATACAAACCCCGGAAGTCTTTCCTCTCATTCTTGCATGCGGCCCCCGGCCCCTGGCAGCCCCAGCTCCCCTCCCCGCCCCCTCCTCAGCGCCTGGAAAGCAGCCCTTTCAACCGCGCGCGCCACCGCCGGATCGGAACCATCACCTTCGGCACAACCGCATGCAGCGGTCCACGGTTCTCCTCCACCGCCCGCGCCTCCTCGGTGTTCCATCGGCTGTCGCTGGAGATCCCCCCGCCGCGATGCTCGGCCACCACCTCATACACGAGCTCTGGCTTGATCCCCGCGCACAGCATCCGCAGGTGATGCTCGAAATCTCCGTAGACCCTGTACCCCGCCTTGTACCCCAGGTGCAGCTCCCTCCGGAAAAACGACCCCTGGTGATGGTTCGTGTTCGCATACCCGCTCACCCAGCTCAGCCGCGGCTGGAAGATGCCATGGTCTTCCCTCACCTGGCAGCTCACCCACCCCGGCCCCTCCGAG
>DATLMQ010000166.1:0-3564 GCA_035537215.1 Acidobacteriaceae bacterium | reverse complement strand
CATCTGTTCGACATCCTGGGGCTGCATAAGAGCGTGGTGGACCGCTGCTTTCCGGAGACGCCGGCGCCGCTGTCGGGCGTGGGATTTGCGGAGCTGGAGCGGAGGCTGCGGCTGTCGTGGCAGGGACCGGCGGAGGGGGCGACGGGAGCTGCCGCAGCTGCCGACCTTCCGGACTTTGGCTGGGTGCGCTTCCGCAAGGCGGAGGCGGCGGAGCCGCATCTGTGGCAGCCACCGAACGTGAAGGCGCTGCAGACGGTGGTGGGAAGCGCGAGGGGTGTGCCGGCGGCGAGCGATCCGGCGAGTGCGTTCCAGATCTTCAGCCGCAATGTGGACGCGGCGGAGACGGGGACGCTGCGGGACCTGCTGGAGATTCGGCCGGCGGGGCCGGAGCTGGCGGTGGAGGATGTGGAGGCTCCGGAGAGCCTGTGCCACAGGTTTGTGGCGAGCGCGATGAGCCTGGGGTCGCTGAGCCCGGAGGCGCACTCGACGATTACGCAGGCGATGAACTCGCTGGGAGCGCGGTCGAATACGGGCGAGGGCGGAGAGGATCCGGCGGTGTACAGGGTGCATAGAACGGGGCCCGGGGTGCAGGGACCGGGGACCAGGGCGGAGTTCGCGGAGTCACGGGAGAGCGGCGGGGGTGTGGCGCTGGCGGAGCTTGTGGCGGCGCCGGCGGTGCATACGCCGAGCGAGGTGGTGAACGCGCCGAACCTGAACAACAAGATCAAGCAGATTGCGTCGGGGCGCTTTGGCGTGACGGCGGAGTATCTGGCGCATGCGGAGGAGATCGAGATCAAGGTAGCGCAGGGAGCGAAGCCCGGCGAGGGCGGGCAGCTGCCGGGGCACAAGGTGTCGGGGCTGATTGCGCGGCTGCGGCATGCGCAGCCGGGGGTGAGCCTGATCTCGCCGCCGCCGCACCATGACATCTACTCGATCGAGGACCTGGCGCAGCTGATCTACGACTTGAAGCGTGTGAATCCGAAGGCCGCGGTAGGGGTGAAGCTGGTGTCGAGCTGCGGCGTGGGCACGGTGGCCGCGGGCGTGGCGAAGGCGTATGCAGACTACGTGGTGATCGCCGGGAATACGGGCGGAACGGGAGCGGCGGCGCTTTCGAGCATCAAGTACGCGGGCAATCCGTGGGAGCTGGGGCTGGCGGAGGCGCAGCAGCTGCTGCGCGCCAATGGCATGCGCGACCGGGTGCGGCTGCGCACGGATGGCGGCATCATGACGGCGCGGGATGTGCTGGTGGCGGCGCTGCTGGGAGCCGACGAGTATGCGTTCGGGACGGCGGTGCTGGTGGCGCTGGGCTGCGATATGGCGCGGCAGTGTCACCTGAATACGTGTCCGACGGGGATTGCGACGCAGAAGCCGGAGCTGCGGGCGAAGTTCCGCGGCAAGCCGGAGCATGTGGTGACATTCTTCCGGCAGCTTTCGGGGGATCTGCAGCGGCTGCTGGCGAAGTTCGGGCTGCCGAGTTTAGAGGCGGCGGTCGGGCGGGTGGATCTGCTGGAGCAGGTGCGGTTTGACGGCAACCTGGACCTGACGCCGATGCTGGCGGAGGTGAACGAGGGACCGCGGCGGTGGATGGGCGTGCGCAACGATCGTCCGCAGGAGGACTGTCCGCTGGACGAGGAGTGGACGGAGCCGGCGCTGGCGGCGGCGGCCAAGGGCGAGGCGTATGTCGTGGAGTCGGAGATCTGCAATGCGCATCGCGCGGTGGGAGCGCGGCTGTCGGGAGCGTTCTCGGTGCTGCATGCGAAGGGCGAGCTGGAGGCGATGGATGCGACGTTCAGGCTGAAGGGCGTGGCCGGGCAGAGCTTTGGGGCGTTTGCGGGCGCGGGCATGAAGCTGGTGCTGACGGGGCAGGCGAACGACTTCGTGGGCAAGGGACTCTCGGGCGCGGACCTGGTGCTGCGGCCGGTGGGACGAGCGGCGGAGCGCAGCGAGGAGCATGTGCTGCTGGGCAATGTGGCGCTGTATGGAGCGACAGCCGGGAGACTCTTTGCCGCGGGAAGGGCGGGCGAGCGGTTCGCGGTGCGGAACTCCGGCGCGACGGCGGTGGTCGAGGGCATTGGCGACCACGGATGCGAGTACATGACGGGCGGAGCAGCGGTGATCCTGGGCGAGATCGGGATCAACTTCGGCGCGGGCATGACGGGAGGGACGGCGTGGGTGCTGGATCGCGATGGAGAGATCGTCGCGAAGACGCGGTATCACGACGAGTTCCTGGAGGCGGTGCGGTTTGCCGACAGCACGGCGGAGGAGCAGGAAGCTCTGCGGGGGCTACTGGAGGAGCATGTGCGGCTGACGGGAAGTGTGCTGGCCGGCGGGATGCTGGGGAACTGGGCGGAGGCGGCGCGGGAGTTTGTGCTGTTCCGGCCGCGGCCGCAGGCGTAAGGCTGTCGGGGTGGTTCTGCAGCTTTGGTTGAGGAGAGGAGCCGCTTCGTGCGGCTCCTTTGCCTTTTGAGATTGGTCGGGAAAGCAGATCGTCCGCCGCCTTCGGCGAAGGATGACTCGCAGAAGGGTGAGGGTGAGGGCGCTTGGGGGCCGGAGGGCGCTACAAGGGCGAGGGCGAGAGGCAGGTTCTCTTAGCAAGGGCGAGGGCAAAGGCAAGGGCAGGGGCAAGGGCAAGGGCAATTACGGGAGTCCTTCGCTTCGCTCAGGAGGACGGTGGGGTTTTGGTTTCATGGTGGTGGGGGTTTAGGGTTCGATGACGGGGCTGGCGGTGGTTTTGGGGTTGATGGCGAGACGGTGGGGTTTTGGCTTGATGGTGATGTTGGCGGTGGTTTTGGCTTGCGGTAGGTTTGGCTTGTTGATGAGCAGGAATTGAGTCAGGAGATGAAGGGATGGGAGTAGGTGTGATCGATCTGCGGAGTGACACGGTAACGAAGCCGACGGCGGCCATGCGGGCGGCGATGAGCGCGGCCGAGGTGGGCGACGATGTGTATGGGGAGGACCCCACGATCCATCGGCTGGAGAGCCGGGCCGCGGAGGTGTTCGGCCGCGAGGCGGCGATCTTTGTGCCGACGGGGACGATGGGGAATCAGATCGCGATCCGGCTGCATACGGAGCATGGGCAGGAGGTGATCTGCGAGGCGCGGTCGCATGTGCTGGACTGGGAGATGGCGATGCTTTCGGCGTTTGCGGGCTGCATGCCGCGGACGGTGGCCGGGGACAACGGGGTGCTGCGGTGGGAGCAGATCCGCGGGGCGATTGCGCCGAAGATCTATTACCGGGCGGCGACGGGGCTGATCTGCCTGGAGAACACGCACAACATGGCGGGCGGGACGGTGACTCCGCTGGGGGTGCTGGAGGAGATATGGGCAGGGGCGCGTGAGGCGGGGCTGCCGGTGCACCTGGATGGGGCGCGGGTGTTCAACGCGGCGACGGCGCTGGGTGTCGATGTGGCCGAGCTGACACGCGGCTTCGAAACGGTGATGTTCTGCCTGAGCAAGGGGCTGGGCGCGCCGGTGGGGTCGATGCTGGTGGGATCGCGGGAACAGATGGAGCGGGCGCGGGTGTATCGCAAGGCGCTGGGCGGAGGCATGCGGCAGGCGGGGGTGC
>DATLMQ010000165.1:0-15277 GCA_035537215.1 Acidobacteriaceae bacterium | reverse complement strand
CCATCAGGCACATACGCCACGTGGGCACGGCCGAAAAAGGGCAGCAGATGGTGCTCGCAGAGGGAGTAGAACTCGATGTCTTTGACGATGACCATCTCGTCATAGTCGACGTCAAAGAGCGCGCCGTGGATGACTTCCTCGAGGCTCTGGCTGTAGCCGCGGGTGAGGAAGGACATGGCTTTCTCCATTCGGTCGGGGGTGCGCAAAAGCCCGTCCCTAGCGGGGTTTTCGCCGATTCGGCTGAGGATTTCGGCGTAGATCTGAGGCAGCGTGGCCTGGGCTAATTCGACGTGGACGGCCCGGGCGGCGACCTCTGCGGGAGGCTCTCCGGGACGCTCTGGAGTGAGGCTTTCAAGGGGAAGTTTCGTGCTCATACGTGTGTTTTTTAAGTGCAAATAAGGTGCTTTAAAGCGGTTTTAAGTGCATTTAGACGTCATTTAGAACACCCGAAAATTCAAACGAGTTGTTCGAAGTCTCCTCGACGCGAACCCGGCGAAGGGTGGCATGGGGGTACGGAGCAAAGATCTTCCAGATCTCAAGACAGAGGTTCTCGGTGGTGGGAACGAGATCGCGGAAGGGATCGACGGTGTTGAGGTTGGTGTGGTCGAAGCGTGCGAGAAGCTCGGAGGCCGCGAAGCTGTCGAGATCGGCGAGGTTGGTGACCATGCCGGTCTGGGGATCAACGGGGCCGGAGAGGGTGATCTCGGCGGTGTAGTTGTGGCCGTGGCCAAAGGGGTTGTTGCATTTGCCGAAGGTGAGGCGGTTCGCCTCCTCGGAGAGGGTATCGGCATGCAGGCGGTGGGAGGCGACGAAGTGGTACCGGCGAGAGAGATGGGCGATGGGCTGCCGGGCCGGGGTCTCTGGCGGGCGGGAGTGACTCATACCCGCTCCGGGGAGGTGGCCGTGTGTTCGAAACCGTAGAAGTCGGCGAAGAGGTCGGGCATCTCGTAGATGCGGACACGGTGGAGTTTCGCGTTGGGGATCTTGCTGTCGAGACGGCGCCAGATGGCGACGGCAATGTTCTCGGTGGTGGGGATGGAAGCGGCGAATTCGGGGACTTCGAAGTTGAGGTGGCGGTGGTCGTAGACGGAGACGATCTCGCGCTCGAGGATGTCCTTGAGCTGCTTTAGATCCACGACGAAGCCGGTGACGGGGTCGACTTCCCCCGCAACGGTGACCTCAAGGGTGTAGTTGTGACCATGGCCGTTGCGGTTGGCGCATTTGCCGAAGACGCGCTGGTTCTCGGCCTCACTCCAGGCGGGGTTCCAGTAGAAGTGCGCGGAGGAGAACTCGGCTTTGCGGGTGAGCAGGATCATGGCGGAAGGCGGCGATTTGTGGAGCGTTGGGAGTGGGTGGACGGGAGAACCTGGTGGAGATCGGATGTGAGTTTTCCAGTTCTCCAGGATTCCAGTTTTCCAGGATTCGCTGGGGTTTGAGCGATTGGATGCTTGCGACTGGCGGCGGACGCTAGAGATTCAACCACTTAGCGACCCGTGTTGTATTGTCTTCCCTTCCAGGCGATCTGGTGAAGGATGTGGTGCTGGATCCAGCTGCGGACGAGAAGGGCGATGAACAGGGGGAGGCCGAAGACCGAAAGCGCCGTGTTGACGAAGCCGAAGTGGGCGCGCGCGACGCGGGTGTAGAAGCGCAGGACGGTGCGGAGCCAGAGCAGGACGATGGCCGCGCGCTGCCAGAGGACCAGGTAGGGCAGCAGCCAGAGCAGAAGCGGAAGAAGGAACAGAAGGATGTCCAGGAGGCGCCAGCCGGCGAGGCGGAGCGAGTGGGGGAACAGCAGGGCGAGGTTCTTGGTCCAGCCTTCGACCATGGCACCGAAGCTGCGATACATGCGGGTGCTGAGGGCATCGGGGGCGTAGCGGAGGCGGATGGACTTTCTGGCGCGCTTTACGTTCCAGGCGAGGTCGACGTCTTCCAGCACCGATCCGCCAACGGCACGATGACCACCTACGGCGAAGTAGGCACTGCGCTCGATCAGGAGGAACTGGCCGTTGGCGGCGGCGGTGCGCTTGGCCGGGTCGTTGACTTCAATGGGAGGGTAGACGGTGGCGAGCTCAGAGAATACGAGCGGCATGAGCACGCGCTGGGCGAGCCCGGAGACGAGCTGGCGCGGCGAGTAGGAGAGGAGTGGGACCTTGTACTTTTCGGCCTCGTGGAGGGCGTGGCGGAGGTCGTTGGGCTCGTGGAGGGTGTCGGCGTCAGTGAAGAGGAGCCAGCGGCCGCGGGCGTGCTGTGCGCCGGCCCAGCAGGCGTTGGTCTTGCCGGTGAACGCGCCCTCTGCGGCGGCGATAGGAGGAGCCGCGAGGACGCGGACGCCGGGGTACTGGGCGGCGGCTTCCTCGGCCAGGGCACGGGTGCGATCGGTGGAGGCGTCATCGATGACGAGGAGCTCCCAATCGACGCCGAGGGTGAAGATGTCGGAGTGCTGGGCGAGGAGGCTGGCGAGGCAGGCGGGGAGGCTGGCTTGCTCGTCGCGGGCGGGGATGATGACGCTCAGTTCCAGGGTGACGTCCTCGCCGAGTGGGGTGACTGAGGAAGGCTGGGGAACTGTGGATGGAGGCGCAGAAGAGGCTTCCGGCTCATCGTCGACAGGGAGGCCGAGGATGGGGCTGAGCTTCTGCCGGGGCGCGGAGTTGGGCGGCTGAGGCACTGCTTCGTATTATAGGAACCGATGAGGCGAGGTCCGAGAGCGAGAGGGCGGATGCGGAGCTGGGCGGCGGCGGTGCTGCTGGCGGCGACGGCGGTGGCGGGCTGCGATCGCGGGGATCACCCGGAGCAGATCGGGCGCAAGGCTCCGGTATTCGCGGTGAGCGACGGGCAGAGCTCGGTGGACCTGGGCAAGCTGCGCGGGCAGGTGGTGGTGCTGAACTTCTGGGCGAGCTGGTGCGGGCCGTGTGTGGAGGAGATGCCGAGCCTGGAGGAGCTGCAACGGCAGCTGCCGCAGGTGAAGATTGTGGCGGTATCGACCGATGAGGACGCGGCAGCGTATGAGCGGTTCCTGCAGCAGCACTCGATCTCTCTGATGACGGTGCGGGATGCGGCGCAGCGATCGAATGCGATGTACGGGACGTTCCGGTATCCGGAGACGTATGTGATCGACAAAACGGGGATGATACGGCGGAAGTTTATCGGGGCGCAGCAGTGGACGAGCCCGGAGATTGTCGGGTTTCTGAAGAAGCTGAGTTCCTGATGCAGGTTGATTTCTGGTTGGTAGGATAGGGGCCATGACGCAGCTGGATGTGATGTACAGGTATGGTGCCCCGCCAAGTGAGCTGGCCATGATGGCGCTGGGGCGTGTGCGCGAGGTGTACGGGATTCGCGCGCTGACGTTCAACGAGGCGGAGCGGACGGTGCGCGTGGAGTACGACGCGACGCGGTTGACGGAGCCGATTGTGCATGGGCTGCTGCGACGGTCGGGGCTGGAGCTGGTGGAACGGGTGTCGCTGATTCCTCCGCAACCGGAACCGGAACCACAGGTGACAGCACCGGCGGCCAGCTGAGGGAGTAGAAGTACAGCAGGACGAACTTACAGCACGACACAAAGCGGGGTAAGGAGCACCTATGCCGAGATTTTTACAGGTGACGCCATTTCTCCACGTTGCAGATCTCGAGGCCGCGGTGGCTTTCTATACGGGGCTGTTCGGGTTCCAGGTGTTTGCCAATGGGGGCAACTATGCGTACCTGCAGCGGGAAGCTGTCGGGCTACGGATCATGTCATACAAGGGCGATGATGCGGAGCTGCCAAAGGGCGATGGACGATGGAATGTGTACATCGACGTGGCGGACGTGAATGCGCTGTACCAGGAGTGCAAGCCGAAGCTGGATGCGCTGCCAAGAGGGTCGGTGGAGGGGCCGCTGGACCAGCCGTATGGACAGCGGGAGCTGATGGTAAAGGCGCCGGACGGGAATGTGCTGGTGTTTGGGCAGGCGCTGACAGCATAGAGCGCCAAGAGTGTGCGGAGCTTGCCGCGGCGTTGCCGTATCGGGTATTCTGAACGGGTTGCAAGCACTGCAATGTGCGCCCGTAGCTCAGTGGATAGAGCAACTGGCTACGAACCAGTAGGTCGGAGGTTCGACTCCTTCCGGGCGCACCATTTCTACATTCACGGCAGACGACACGATCCCCAAGAGGTGATCGTATGTCCGACCGCATGAAACCCCAAGACAATTTTATTTCTCCCCACCCGGGAGGCAGACGTTCTTCTGCTTTCGTCGGGGCGGGAGTGCTCGCGTTTGCCCTGGCTAGCGCTCTCCCCAGCTTAGTTTGGAGCGGAGGACGTTGAAGATGCCGTTGGGGTGGAGGCGGAGGAGGCGGACGCACTGCTCGGAGCGGCGGCAGCGGATGCGGTCGCCAAGGAGGAGCTCGACGGCTTCCTGACCATCGACGGTGAGGTAGGTCTCGTGGGGGACAACGTCGACGGAGACGGTGATCTCGGAGGAGCCCGGGACGACGATGGGACGGATGGTGAGCAGGTGCGGGCAGATGGCGGTGAGCACCATGGCGTCGAGCCGGGGGATGAGGATGGGGCCGTCGGCGGCGAGAGAGTAGGCGGTGGAGCCGGTGGGGGTGGAGACGATGACACCGTCGGCGCGGAAGCGGGCGACGAACTCACCGTCGAGCTCGACCATGAACTCGCCCATGCGGGCGATAGCGCCTTTGGCGAGGACGACATCGTTGAGGGCATGCCACTCGCGGAAGAGGAGGTCTTCACGGATGAGCTCGGCGTGCATGAGATGGCGGACGTCGGTGAAGGCGGTACCGGCCATCCAGGCTTCGAGGGTGGTGTAGAGCTCGGAGAGGGGGACCTCGGTGAGGAAGCCCAGGTTGCCGAGATTGCAGCCGAGGATGGGGGTGCAGGTGTGGGCGAAGGCGCGGGCCGCGGAGAGGAGCGTGCCGTCGCCGCCGAGCGTAACGACAACTTCGGGCCCGTAGTCAGGCATCTCCGGGCGATCGACGGCGACCTCGCTGCGGTTCAGGTAGGAGGCACTCTCGGGGTCGAGGATGGAGGTGTAGCCACGGGCAGCGAGCCACTCGACCAGCTCCGTGAGGACCTCCTCGAGTTCGGGCTTCTGCGGCTTGGAGATGATCGCAGCCTGAGGCATAGGCGTAGTGTACCTGCGGCTATGGCGCGGGCAGGCTCGCGGGGGAGTGTGCGTTCAGGTCCAGCGGGCGTGAAGGAGGAACTCGCGGTTGCCTTCCATGCCGAGAATGGGGGAATCCATGAGGGCGAGGACATGGCCGGAGAGCTCGCGGACGGAGCTGGAGACCCGGTCGATGGCAAGCTGATGAGCGGCGGGGTCGCGCACGATGCCGCCTTTGCCGACGTGCTCGCGGCCGGCTTCGAACTGGGGCTTGACGAGGATGACGGCGTGGCCGACCCAGCGCGTGGCGGGAGCGGCGAGAGCGGCGAGGAGTGCAGGAAGGACGAGCGTGGCGGAGATGAAGCTGACGTCCATGGCGAAGAGGGCGATGAGCCGGGGCGCTAGGGGAATGAGCTGACCGGGGGTGAGGATGCGGGCGTTGGTGCGCTCAAGGAGGGTGACGCGGGGGTCGACGCGGAGCTTGTGGGCGATCTGGCCGAAGCCGGTATCGACGGCGAGGACGGAGGCGGCGCCGTGCTGGAGGAGGCAGTCGGTGAAGCCGCCGGTGGAGGCGCCGATGTCGGCGCAGGCGAGGCCGGAGGGGTCGATGGACCAGGTGGAGAGGGCGTGCTCGAGCTTGAGGCCGCCACGGCTGACGTAGCGGAGATCTTCGCCGAGGAGGCGGATAGAGGCGTCGTCGGAGGTGGGGGCGCCGGGCTTGTCGACCTTCTGCTCGGCGACGAGGACGCGGCCGGCGAGGATGAGGGCCTGAGCGCGTTCGCGAGAGGCGGCGAGGCCGCGGTCAACGAGGAGTTTGTCGAGACGGAGTTTCAAGAGGGTGGCGATCGGGCGCGAAAGGAGCGTGCGTTCAGGATAGCGCGGGGCCGAGGGCGGATGTTGGTGGGATGGAAGAGCGTGTGAAGCGATGACGTACACTGGGCCTCGGACCAGCGAGAGAATGGCAAGTCAGCTGCAGGAAAGCCGTGTGGATGCGTGTGGGTCCGAGGGTAATCCGTTCCGGCGGTGGGCGCGTAGGTATGAATAGAGACTTCGAAGGGCCAGGACAGACGACCCACGAGGGACGAGACGGAGACACCCAGCTGCTGGAACGGGTGCGACGGGGAGAGGAGCCGGCGATGGCTGCGCTCTTTGATCGCTACTCCAAGGTGGTGTATTCGGTGGCTCTGCGGGTTCTGCGGGATACGGCAGCGGCGGAGGACGTGCTGCAGGAGGTTTTTCTGGGGATCTGGCGGCGGCCGGAGAGCTTTGTGGCCGCGCGGGGAAGCCTGGGAGGATGGCTGGCGGTGGTCGCCCGGAACCGGTCGATCGACACGCTGCGGCGGAAGAGGCCTTCGGAGCAGGTGGAGGAGATTTCGCTGGCGTCGCCGTTCAACCTGGCGGCGGAGGCGGAGCGAAATACCCTGATGGAACGGGCCCGAATCATTATCCTGCGACTGCCGCCGGAGCAGAGGAAGACGCTGGAGATGGCGTTCTTCGACGGGTTGACGCATACGGAGATCGCGGAGATGACCGGCGATCCGCTGGGGACGGTGAAGACAAGGATTCGCAGCGCGCTGGTCACGCTGAGAAGGGAGCTGGCGGCATGAACAACGAGAAGCACCTGAGCGAAGACGATCTGATTCTGTTTGCGCTCCAGTTCCTGTCGGCCGAGCAGATGCAGGAGGCGCGGCAGCATGTGGCGGAGTGCGCCGAGTGCCGGACGGGCATCGGCAAGCTGCAGGGCGACCTGGTGGCTTATGCGATGACGGCAGAGGTGGAAGCGCCGCCGGCGCAGGCGAAGGATCGGCTGATGCGGCAGATTGCGAAGGAGCCGAAGACGGTGCTGGCCCCGGCGCCGATCGCAAGCGCGGCGATAAGCGGAACCGCTGGCGCGACGGTGAGTGGGAGTGGGACGGGAGCGGAGGTTCCACGCAGCGCGCCTGCACAGACGGAGGGCATGTTTGCATCGCGGCAGGGCCGAATTCTTCCCATGGAGAGCCATGACGAGCACAAACCCCGGCGCGCGGCGTGGGTGCTGGCCTGGACGGGCTGGGCCGCTGCTGCGGGATGTGCGTTTGTTGCGGGATTGCAGATGCATCAGCGGGAGCAGCTGCAGAATTCCATGGCCGAGCAGCAGACGAGGCTGGAGGAGACATCGCGGCGGGCGGTGCACGCGCAGGATGCCCTGGAGACGCTGACGGCGGCGAATGCGCAGCAGGTGGCGCTGCACCTGGCAGTGGCTACACCAAAGGGGGCGCATGGGGCGGTTCCGACGGTGCCTTCCCCGGTGGCAATGGCTGCCTACCTTGCGGATAAGGGAGCGCTGGTGTTTGTGGCAACGCACATGACGCCGGTCGCCGAGGGCAAGACGTATGAGCTGTGGCTGCTGCCGGCGGATGGGAAGAGTCCGATCCCGGCAGGGACCTTCAAACCGGATGCCGAGGGGAGCGCGAGCGTGGTGATGCCGGAGTTGCCGAAAGGTGTGCCGGCGAAGGGATTTGGCGTGACGGTGGAGAACGATGGCGGGTCCAGCACACCGACGCTGCCAATCGTGATGGCGGGAACCTGAAACGCAGATGAGGTGAGCACAAAGCAATGGCCGCCCAGGGGGCGGCCATTCTGCTTGACGGAGACCGGGCCTAGGGCGCGGAGACCAGAACCTTGACGCCGAGGCCCTGCAGGTTGATGTGGGTGAGGACGACGTTGATGTCGGTTTGGATGACGGTGAGGTACTTGTTGTCCGCGGAGGTGACGTACACCTTGCCGGTGGGTTGGCCGCTGGTTGCCGAGATGGTGGTGGGATGACCATAGACGGCGCCCGGGGTGGAGGTGGTGTCGACCGTGGCGGATGTTCCGGAGACAGCGGGGATGGTGGCGATGACAGTACCGCTGGCCAGGTTTACCACGCTGACGGAGCCCTCGACGTTGGTGCAGGGGGGAGCGGAGGCAGGCGGGTTGGGGGGGCAGAGGACACCCTGATTGGCTACGTAGGCTCGGCTGCCGTCCTTGAGCACCGAGACCATCTGTGGGTTGATGCCTACGGGCACGGTGGCGAAGACGCTGCCGAAGCCTATGGCGTCCACCGGGTTCGCCTGATTGCAGTTCTGGTTCGTGGACTGGGCTGCATTGTTGCAAAGCGGGATATTGATGATGCTGAGGCTGCCTGGGTGGATGCCATCGCCGGCGTTGAGGACGACGAGCTCCGCGGTGGTGGGCGCGATGTCCGCCCAGACGGGGTTCAGCCCGACCGGTATGACGGATGTGGCCGTGTCCAGGCCGTTGTTGATGACGTTAATGACGCTGACCGTGCCCGACCCCTTGTTGAGGATGAAGGCACGGGCGCCATCGGGGGTCATGACGCCGTAGGTGGGATTGGAGCCCACGCGAATGGTGCTGGAGACGGCGAGGTTTCCCGACTCGATGGAGGAGACGGTGCCATTGCCCTGGCTGATGGCGTAGGCGCGGCGTGCGCCATCGACACCGACCACGTAGACGGGGTTGGCGGGCAAGGCGATGTTCTGCTGAAGCGAGCCGGTGGAGGAGAGCGCGGCGACCTGGGACACGCCGGGCTCGGGTACGAAGATGGTGCTGCTGCTGCCGGAGAGCGTAACGGGTGTGATGCTGACTGGCGAGGCGCCCGCAGTGAGGGTGCTCTGGCTGATGCCGCTAGAGATGAGGCCGGTGGGATTGCTGGCTCCGAACTGGTTCAGGGAGCCATTGCTGTTGATGACATACCCTTCCGTGCCGGTGGAGTCCAGGGCCAGGTAGTTCGGGTTGGAAAGGATCTGCGGCGTGGTGAGGACGGTGTCGCCCGCGAAGTCCACGAAAGTGAGCAGACCGGGCGAGCTGGTGGCAGGACTGGAGATGGCGATGGCGTACTTGGTCGGCTGCGCCGCGGGCCCGACAGGGTTAATCGCGCTGACGACGGGACGGTACTGATTGCCACAACCGAGGGCCAGAAGGCTAAGGACTGGCGCCGATGCCATCAGGAGCGACTTGGGCCGACGAAGGCGCGGTGCTCCAGGGTGGTGCATTCTGCTTGCGAACAAAGCTGCTCCCAGGGACGGCGCTGCTCGGCCGCCCGCCGTCTAATTGTAGACGAGCGGGTGGGGATTGCCGACGACAGGCCGCCATGGGAGCTGAGGATGAATGAGCCGGATGTGATGCTGCAGATGCTGGGAGGACGGGAGCGGGAGCCACGGACGCTGGCCGTGGTGGGACTGTCGGACGATCCGTCGAAGCCCAGCCACTCTGTTTCGGCGTACATGCAGAGGAACGGGTACAGGATTCTGCCGGTGAACCCGGGGATTGCGTCGGCGCTGGGGGAGCGCAGTTATGCGTCTCTGCGAGAGCTGCCGGTGCCGCCGGACGTGGTGAACGTGTTTCGGCTGCCGAAGTACATTCCTGCGATTGTGGACGAGATGATCGAACTGGGGATGCAGGATCTGTGGGTACAGCTCGGAATACGACACGAGGAGGCGGCGATCCGCGCGGAGGAGGCGGGGGTCCGGGTGGTAATGGACCGCTGCATCCTGATTGAGCATGCGCGGCTTTTGGGGCGCTGAGCGCGTATCTCCGGTGATGACGAAAGCAGAACTTCTACAATGAACCGGATGAGACAACTACGAAAAGCACGGCTGAGTGCGCGGATGACGAAGGCCGTGGCGCTGCTTGTGCTGGCGGTGAGCGGGGCGGTGGCGCGAGGGCAGCTGGTGGAGGTGGGGGACGGCGGACCCGGGCCGGTGAAGGCCGAGCACCTGACTGCGGAGCTGACGTCGCTATCACCGCAGATTGCGCCGGGTGGAAAGCAGACGATTGGACTGGTGCTGACGATCGAGGAGCACTGGCATGTGTACTGGATCAATGCGGGGGACTCGGGTGAACCGCCGGCGATCAAGTGGACGCTGCCGAAGGGTTTGAAGGCGGGGCCGCTGCAGTTCCCTCCTCCGCAGCGACTGCCGCTGGGGCCGCTGATGGACTACGGGTATGAGGACCAGGTCGGATTTCCGATTCAGCTGAGCGCAGAGCCGGGGGTGAAACCCGGGAAGGCGCACCTGGATGCGCACGTGAGCTGGCTGGTGTGTGCGCAGGTGTGCCTGCCGGGCAAGGCGCACCTGGGTATGGACATGAATGTGGTGCACGGGCCGCTGCCGGAGACTCCGGTGGTTGGCGCGTTGGGGCAGGCGATCAATTCGCTGCCGAAGATGCTGCCGGCGGGCATGACGGCGAGCGCGGTGGGCGGACCGAAGCGAATCGCGATAACGATCCACACGGGCTCGACGGAAGAGGACGCGGAGTTCTATCCGTACGAGCAGCAGGTGATTGAGAACGCGGCCGACCAGGAGGTGCAGTCGCTACCGGATGGGGTGCGGGTGACGGTGCAGAGGGCGTCGGATTCGACAAGCCTGCCGAAGACGGTGCATGGGCTGATCAAGCTGAGTGGATCGGAGAGCTACGAATTTACAGCTCCGGTGACCGCGGGGGCGGTGCCGGATGCGGCAGGACCGGCGGCGAAGGTGGCCAAGGCCGCGACGCCTTCAGATGTGACGGCGTTTGGAGCGATGGGGCTGGCGTTCCTGGGCGGCCTGATCCTGAACCTTATGCCGTGCGTTTTTCTGGTGCTGTTCCTGAAGGGGCTGGCGCTGGTGAACTCGTCCGGCGAGGAGAGGCACCGGCAGCGACTGCATGGCGTGGTGTACACGCTGGGCATCATGGTGTCGTTCTGGGCGATTGTGGCGGCGCTGCTGGGGCTGCGGGCCGGAGGGCGAGAGCTGGGGTGGGGGTTCCAGCTGCAGTCGCCTGGGTTTGTGGCGGTGCTGGCTTCGCTTATGTTCTTCCTGGCGCTGTCGCTGGCGGGGCAGTTCGAGCTGGGGCTGTCGCTGACGAGCGCGGGCGGAGGACTGGCGCAGAAGCAGGGGTTCACGGGGAGTTTTTTCACGGGCGTGCTGGCCACGGTGGTGGCCACGCCGTGCATGGGGCCACTGATGGGAGCGGCCGTAGGATTTGCACTGGCGCAACCGGCCTGGCTGACGTTTGTGGTGTTTACGGCGCTGGCGCTGGGGCTGGCTCTGCCCTACCTGGTGCTGAGCATGCAGCCCCAGTGGACGCGGGTGCTGCCCAAGCCGGGTGCTTGGATGGAGACGCTGAAACAGCTGACCGCACTTCCGCTGTTTGCAACGGCACTTTGGCTGGCGTGGGTGTACGCGCACCTGTACTCGAGCGAAGGCGTGGACCGGATGACAAGGCTGCTGGCGTGCTTCCTGGTGCTGGCGGTGGCTGGGTGGGTGCTGGGACGGTGGCCGGCGCGGTGGGGTTCAGCGGTGGGAGCGGTGGTGCTGATGGTTGCGGCATTGAGCCTGCCACTGCGCCGTCCGAAGCCGGAGACGATGGCCTGGCAGCCGTTTACGCCGGCCAGCTTTGAGGCGGCACGGGCTTCAGGCAAGCCGGTGTTTGTGGACTTCACGGCGGACTGGTGCCTGAGCTGCAAGTTCAATGAGGCGGCGGTGCTGCGTTCGGCCGAGGTGGAAAGCAAGCTGCGCACGGACGGGGTACAGCTGCTGAAGGCGGACTGGACGAAGTACGATCCGGAGATCACGAAGAGGCTGGCGGCGGTGGAGCGGAGCGGCGTGCCGACGTACGTGATCTACCCGCCGGGGCAGAACAGCAACGCGGATGTGCTGCCGGAGTTGTTGACCAAGGACATCGTGCTGAAGGCGCTCGAGAAGGATGCGAAGTCGTGATGGCCGGGCGCGGGATCTGCTGACGCGGAAGGAATCGCCTTCCGCAAAGGAGGGACGACGATGAACCGTATAGACAGAGCAATCAGGGCTGCTGTGCTGGCGGGCTGCATGCTTCCCCTGGCAGCGTTTGCGTTGAAGCCGGGAGAGGCTGCGCCGGAGTTCAAGGGAACGGACTCAAATGGGAAGACACACAGCCTGGCGCAGTATCGGGGCAAGTACGTGGTGCTGGAGTGGGCGAACCAGGGCTGCCCGTACGAGCAGAAGCACTACAAGAGCGGCAACATGGAGCGGCTGCAGAAGGAGTGGACGGGTAGGGGCGTAGTGTGGCTGAGTGTGATCTCGTCCGCGCCGGGGCAACAAGGGTATGTGTCCCCGGCGGAGGAGAACGAGTATCTGCGGACCATGCACGCGGCTCCGACGGCGGCGATCCTGGATCCGAGCGGGGCGATCGGGCGGATGTACGGGGCGAAGACGACGCCGCATATGTTCGTAATCGACCCGCGCGGAAAGCTGATTTACGAGGGAGCGATCGATGACAAGCCCTCGACCGACCCGGAGACGCTGAAGGGCGCGCGGAACTACCTGAATGAGGCGCTGGCGGCGGCTATGGCGGGCAAGCCTGTGCCGACGCCTGCGACGCCCAGCTATGGGTGTTCGGTGAAGTACGCGGAATAGCTCCCGGGTCGGGTTACTTGGCCCAGGCGAGACCGTCGGCTCCGGGACCGGCGACGATCTCCTTTGTAGACCAGTCGGCGAGATTGACGACGGCGACTTTGCCACTGGAATTGCAGGAGACGAACGCGACGTTGCTGCCCTGAGGAATGAGTACCTCCTGCGGCCGGGGGGGAACGGGAACAGTGCGGGCGACCTTCATCGCGGCGAGGTCGACGACGGCGACTTCGTTGGTGGCAGGGATGGCGACCAGCAGCCAGCGGCCATCGCCCGTGGCCGCGGCGCCATAGCCGGTTCCGGGAAGGGTGACCCAGCCTGAGATCTTGTTAGTCGCGGTATCGATGACGGCGAGGCGGGGTGTCTTCTGGTCCGAGGTGAAGACGTGCTTGTCGTCGGCAGAGATGGAGATGCGCTGCACCACGGGCGAGACGGGGATGACGGCGATGGTCTTGCGGCCGAGCATGTCAAGCGCGGAGACGGACCCGGCACCGACGTTGGCGGTGTAACCGCGGCTGCCGTCATGCGAGAGGACCAGCATGTGCGATTGCGGGGCACCCGTGGGGACCGTGCCGACGATCTTGCGTGTGGCGGGATCGACGATGGTGACGGTCTGATCCAGCTCGGTGGTGACATAGAGAAGGTTACGTTTGGCGTCGAGAACAGGAAAATGCGGACGCACACCGTGGCCGAAGTCGAGGTGCCCGACGACCTGGCGCGAGGGGATGTCGACGAAGAGCATCTCGTGACCATCGATGCCGGCGTGCCCTACGCCGGCGCTGCCGTAGATAGGGAGGAAGGCCGTGCGGCCGTCGGCGCTGGCGGCGATTTCATGCCCGTGGACGCCGGTGACCGGCTCCTTCACCGTCGCGACCTGAACGTTCTTTGCCGGATCCACGAGGCTGACGGTGGCGTCACCCTGATTGACCACGAGAAGGGACTGCGCCCGCGCGCCGAGACAAAGGAGGGCGAGAGAGGGAAGCATCAGCGAACGACGTAGAAAGTAGCAGGAAGTCATGGGTGGCTGAGTATATAGCACCTGGCATACGGCTGACGCAGCATGCATGAGAGGCCGGGATCTACTCGGGGGTGTCTTCACGGAGGCGACGGACCTCGTCCATGCGCTGGGCGAGGAGGCGTTCCCTGCCCTCGCTGGTCGGGTGATAGTAGCGCCGGTCCGCGAGTGAGGGCGGGAGGCACACCATGGACGCGACCTTGCCTTCGACGTCATGGGCGTACTGGTAGCCCTTGCCGTAGTCAAGTTCTTTCATGAGCCGCGTAGGAGCGTTGCGAAGGTGCAGTGGAACGGGCTCGGCGGGTCGGGATTCGATGTCGGCGAGAACCTGACCGTAGGCGGTATAGACGGCGTTGGACTTGGGGGCGAGCGCGAGATAGACGACGGCCTGAGCGAGCGCGAGGTCCCCTTCCGGAGAGCCGAGAAAGTGCATGGCGTCGCGTGCGGAGAGGCAGAGATTGAGGGCCTCCGGAGCGGCGAGGCCGATGTCTTCGACGGCCATCCGAACGACACGGCGAGCGACATACATGGGGTCTTCGCCGGCCTGGAGCATGCGCCCGAGCCAGTAAAGCGCGGCGTCTGCGTCGGAGTTGCGCACGCTCTTGTGGAGCGCGGAGATGATGTCGTAGTGCTGCTCTCCCTTTTTATCGTAGAGGAGGACGCGCTGCTGAAGGGCTTCAGCGGCGAGGGCCGGGGAGAGGGTGGATTCACCGCGTCCCTCGGCGAGGTGCGCGGCGACCTCCAGTGCATTGAGGGCGTTGCGGGCGTCGCCGCTGGAGTAGGAGGCGAGGGCTTCGAGAGCGCCGGGTTCAGCGGTGAGGCCAAGAGCACCGAGGCCGCGTTGAGTGTCGGTGAGGGCGCGGTGCAGGAGGGCGAGGACGTCGTCCTGAGAGAGCGCCTGGAGGGTGTAGACGCGGCAGCGGGAGAGCAGGGCGGCGTTGATTTCAAAGGACGGATTTTCCGTCGTGGCGCCGATGAGGCGGATCGCGCCGCGTTCGACGTAGGGGAGAAAGGCGTCCTGCTGGGCTTTGTTGAAGCGATGAATTTCGTCGATGAAGAGGATGGTGCGGGAGCCGAACCGGGAGGCCTTTTCGGCGTCGACCATTACCTGCTTGATCTCCTTGATGCCGGAGAGGACGGCGGAGAACTCGATGAAGGTGGCCTGGGTTGTGCTAGCGATGATCTTGGCAAGGGTGGTCTTGCCGACCCCGGGAGGACCCCAGAAGATGAGCGAGGATGCGCTTACACGTCCAGGAGTTTTGCCGTTTTCTTCCTCGATCTGCAGGCGGAGCGGTTTGCCGAGGCCGAGGAGATGCTGCTGGCCAAAGAACTCGTCGAGGGTGCGGGGCCGCATACGTTCGGCGAGCGGAGCGGAGGCAACCGTTCCGGCGGCGGGGTTACCCAGAGGAGCGGTGTCGAAGAGACTCACGCGGGCACCACTTCCCTGTCCTGGGAGTGCGGGCGTTCGGCTTCTTGTCGCTGGGCTTCGTACAGGAGCAGTGAGCCGGCGATGGCAGCGTTCAGCGACTCGATGCGGCAGGGGATGTGGACACGCTGGTCCAGCATGGAGAGGGCGGTGCGCGAGAGGCCGGCACCTTCGTTGCCGATCACTATGGCTACGGACCCGGACAAAGGAGCCAGCGGTGCGGGTATGGCGCCTTCAGACTGCACAATGGCACCGGCGATGAGGACGCCGCGGTCTTTCAGGGAACGGAGGGCGTCGCCGATGGGCAGGGACCGTATGGACGCGCGGAAG
>DATLMQ010000164.1:0-2914 GCA_035537215.1 Acidobacteriaceae bacterium | reverse complement strand
ATCCACGGCTCGCAGCGCATGCCAATGCGGGTTGCGGCCATGGGTAAGCGGGGGCGCGGTGTCGTCGCCGACGCGCGCCTGGCCCAGGGCACGTTGATCGAACGTTCACCCGTGCTGGTCATCCTGCATGTGGACCGGGCGGCGACCGACGGCACGATCGTCTTCACCTATGTATTTATGTGGGAGCACGACACCATTGAGGAGGATCTGTATCGGCATGAGGGACGTGCCGCGATCGCACTCGGCTTCACCAGTCTGCTGAACCACGCCTACGTGCCCAACTGCGAGTTCATCCGACACATCGACGAGCTTGTAATCGATCTCGTAGCACTGCGCGACATTGAGGCTGGGGAGGAACTCACTATCGATTACCAGATGACCCTGTGGTTCACCCCCGAGTAGGAATAGCGCCGGTGCAGCCCGAACCCAACAGCAGTCTCGCCCGGGGATTTCTCAAACGTCCAGACACTTGTCTAGGGTGGGGACGGCTTTCGTCGGTGAGCGCTACGCTTCAAGGTCGGGCCGCATCACGATGCGTTCTTCTTTGAAAGCAATCGGTAGTGCGAGGAGCGCGCGGAACTCCTTGTAGCCGCTCCTGCTCGGGAAGAAGGCATGCAGGAACAGCCAGGGCTCCCCGTTCGGACCATCCGCGACCGAGGGATGTCCCGGACCGAACCAGTCCACCGTCGAGCGCAGAAGCGGCTCCTCAGTCTTCTGGTACGGCCCCAGCGGGGTGTCTGCGACGGCGACGCCTATGCCGTACCGTGCCGTCGAGAAGTCGTTCCCGGCGTAGAGCATGTAGTACCTGCCCTGGTGCTCGGTGACCCACACGCCCTCGACGAGGTGGCCCTCCCACTCGCGGTCGTTCTGCAGAACCTGTCTTCGCTCACCAATTAGGACGAGCCCGTCGGGGTCTAGCCTCTGCGCGTATACCGGCGTCCTCGTCAGCCGCAGGACCTCGGCGATCGCGTCCTGCGCAGCCTTGTCGATCTGCTGTCCGAGAAGGCCAGCAAGCCGCTCCCGAAATGCCGGATAGTCTGCAACGACAGCCTCGACCAAGCCTTGCAAGATGAAGAATCTCTCCATCGGCCCGAGCGACTGTGCCCAGGGCCACAGCGTCTGATCGAAGGCAGCAGTGCGCCGATCCTCGTCACCCGGAAACAGCTCTGCTGCCAGTTGGCCGTGCTCGTGCAAGAGTTGGCAAAGCCTACCCGGCCAGAGGTCGTTGGTGTCCTCCTTCCAGAACAGGTATGCGCTGTCGTCGCGGTCGACCAGGATGTGTGGGTCAATGACGTTGCCCCGGAGGATCGGCTCCTCCCCGGCGCTGAAGGGGCCATCGGGCCGGGAGGACCTCGCCAAACCGATCGAGAAGCTATGGTCCGCCTCCCGCGCCGCGAAGCACACCAGGTACTTGCCCCCGACCTGGTGCATCTCGGGCGCCCAGTACTCGCCCCCCTGCCCGATCTGCGCCGCCCACCTTGGCGTATTACCTTCCGGGAACACGAAACCCAGCAGGCGCCAGTCTGTCAGATCCTGCGAACGGAGGATGGGGAACGCCTGAGGCGCGTCGTTCGAAGTCACAACAAGGTAGTACGAGGCGGTCCTCGCCTCGGCAGGGCCCTCCACCACGCGGGTCACGGCCGGATCGCCGTAGCCGTAAAGGATATCTGGCGACAGAGTCTGGGTGAGCAGGGATCGGAAGGGCGCCGTGGATGCGGGCGCCTCAGGTGGCTGGCGGTTCTGTGGAACACGGGTCCCAAAGTCCTCGGCAAGCGCCTCAAAAAAATTGAGATAGGCGTCGTGCCCGGTATCCGGGAGGCGGTATTTGCGTGTCCTCCGCGCGCTGGCCGCCGGGTCAGGGCCGGTGATGGTGAAGGTGCGCGATGTACTCCCCGGCTCGGCAGCATCGATGCCAACCTCGAACCCGACCTCGGCAGGATTGCCGGATGCCGAGGTCAGCGTGACGCTGTGGGATGCGGTGACAGGATCTTCGTCTTGCATGTTCGTTCCTGTCCTCTGTTCACCCGCCGGGCACCTTTGGTAGTCTGGCCACGGTCACAGGCCCAAGGCCGCGACAACGCTGCACCCTCAAGGCTGTCGGCATCTCCTGGGCTGCTGATGACCTTCCGCTTGTGGGCTCTTGCCGGGCGTCACTCGACGCCCATCACCAGCCCTTCGATGTCGTGCTTCTGGCTAACCGGGACCAGCTTGTCGACGACGCTGCATATGAGGTGTTCGCGCACGGACCGCGGCAGGGCGTCATGGTACTCATACGTAACCATCATGTCGTGTAGAGCGGCGTGGCCCGCACCGGGCGCATCGACGCCAAGCACCAGCACCGGGCGGGAGATCGGCGAGGTATGTGCGGTACCGCGGTGAATAGTGACAGCCGAGCGACAGGAGATGTCGCCCATCTGTGGGTATTTGCGCACGCCCGCCTCGGCGAATTGAGACCAGATCTCTGCGGGAGGGAACATCTCGTGCTTCCACTCGCGGCCATCCAGCCACTGCGTACCGGACGCGATCTCGAACGGACCCATGTCCGGGGTCACGTCTACGCCCGTGAGATTGAAGGCGAGCGAGGTGACGCGGAGCTGTCCCCAGGTCTCGGGCGGGGAGGGGAAGTCTCGATGCCAGGGCTGGTTCCTGGCGCCCTGGAAGGGAACGTCGAAGCCAATCTCGACGATTTCGTACCGTGGGCCGAGCACGGCCTCGCACATGCCCACGAGCCACGGGTGGGTCACGAGATCGACGAAGCCGCGGAGATCTTGCGGGTGAATCTCAACATACCAGCGCCGGGGACCGCGACTCACTGCGCCGCCGGGGCGCTGGATTGCCTCCCAGAACGCGGTCATCATGTCCTCTCGCATCCGTTCCGCCCAATCGCTGGAGAAGGCCCCCTTCAGGCCGGTGA
>DATLMQ010000163.1:0-5357 GCA_035537215.1 Acidobacteriaceae bacterium | reverse complement strand
GGTGGCGCGGAGAAGGACGACGGCGTCGAAGACGGTGCCTTCGGCCTCGGCGGGACGCATGACCTGGATGGGAGCGGCGGTGCCCGGGATGTGGACGCGAGCGGACCTGGCGAGGCGCTCGAGGTGCTGGAGCGCCTGGGTGGCGGAGACGCGGCGGGCGCGGAAGTCGAGGGTGGAGAGGAGGTCGAGGGTGCTGTCCCAGGCGCGAGCCGTTTCGAACTCCAGGGCGGTGAGCGAGCGGCTGCCGGGCCAGCCCGCAGAGCGCAGAGCGTTGCGAAAGTGCTGGGCCCAGTCGGCGAAGGAACGGACGGCGGAGGACTTGAGGCTGAGCCGGAGGGTCGCGGCCAGTGCTTCGAGCCAGGGAACGGGGATGCGCGGGTGTCGGCCAGAGAGCGTTTGCGTCATGCGCGCGACGGCCGGGAGGTCGAGCTCGGGGAGGACGCCGCAGTCGCGGCGGAGGGAGCGGACATCGAAGCGTGATATGGCGCCGGGGTCGAGCTCGGCGCCGAGGAAAGGGGAGCGCAGAAGGGCACTGATTCGCTCCAGCGGCAGGGGGCGATCGGTCCAGCGCAGGAGATCGAGGGCGTCGACGACCATGGGATGCGAGGCGAGGGAGCGGCCGGCGGTGAAGTCCCAGGGGGCGGAGGAGGGGTCGGCGGTGATGGGCTGCAGCTCGGGCGCGAAGACCTCGCGGAAGACGGATTCGAGCTCGTCGCGGATGTCGTCCGGGTCGGGCAGGAGGACGGCGACGCGGGGAGGGGTCGAGGAGGCCTGGGGGGCGTAGAAGAGCGACCGGATCCAATGGGCGGCGAGGGACAGCTCGTCGCGGGGCGAGGGAGCGACCGCGTGGGAGCGCCAGAGGACAGCCGAGGGGTCGGTGGCGAGATCCGCTACCTGGAGGTCCACAGGGCTGTTGCGGAGATCGTCGAGGAGTGCGGTCTGAGCAGGGGTGAAGGTGCTGAAGCCCGCGAGGAGGACGGGGCCTTCAAGACGAAGGGAGCCGGAGCGGACGTGCTCGCGAAGGGCGTCTTCCAGCTGGGCGGGGGGGAGGCAGATCTGTTCAGCGAGGAGGCGGGCGAAGCTCTCGGCCCATTTGGCGAAGGTCCGGCTGTCGTAGGTGGTGGCGGTGGAACGGAGCCGGGAGACGGCGCGGAAGGAGGAGGCCAGCTGCCAGGCGCCGCGGGCGAAGTCGGCGAGCGAGTCGGGCGTGCTGAGGCGGGATTCGGAGTTTGCGGCCTCGATGACCTCGCGCCAGAGAGCGTGCTCCTGCGCGGGGTTGAGGAGCAGGCGGAGCTCTGCGCCGTCGGCGACTAGGCCGGACCAGAGAGAGCGGGTCCAGTCCGCCCAGGAGAGGGCGGGCGCAGCGTCCCAGGCGGCTGCGCCGGAGGAGCGCTGACGGTCGTCAAAGGCGGCCCGCAGGGTGCGTGTGGCGCGTGGGTTGGGGAGCACGACCTGCACGCCGCGGGCGAGCGCTTCGAGCAGCTGAGCATGGGTGAGCGGAGGGGACATCCTCTTCTGTTATACCCCTGATCTTCACCAAAGTTTCGCCTTTTGAGCTGGTGGAAATCAGGGCTGCGAAGCGGAAGCCTGGATGCGAACGGCGGTGAGCAGGAGCAGCAGAAGGGCGAGGGTCCAGGGGACGGACATGGCGATGCGAAGGGAACCGGTGTGGGTGGAGACGACGCCCATGAGCCAGGGAAAGAGGGCGGCTCCGAGGCCGGAGACGGCGAGGATGAAGCCGGCGGTGCGGGCAGGGGGCTGGCCACGCATGAGCAGGCCGAAGGTGCTGGGAAAGAACGGCGCCAGGCTGAGGCCGAGCAGAACGCACCAGAGCGAGATGAGAGGGCCGTGGTGGGCGACGGCGAGCGCACCGATAAAGAGGACGGAAAGGAGCAAGCCGATGCGCTGCACGGTGCGCTCGGAGGCGAAGCGAAGGGCAATGGAGGCGATGACCCGGCCGGCGGTGAGGGCTGCCCAGAGAAGGACGACTCCGGACTGTCCGCCGAGGAGATTCATGTCGGAGAAGCGGAGGGTGAAGGTGGTGATCCAGGCGGTGAGGCAGGTTTCAAGGCCGCCGTACAGGAAGAGAAACAGCGCGAAGACGAGGATGGTTCTGGAGGGGAGCTTGCGGGTGGAGGTCTCGGCGTGTGGGTCGCTGGAGGGGGCGGCTGTCCCGAACAGACCTCCCAGCCCGGTGAGCAGGAAGAGGAGGGCGAAGCAGAACAGGGGAGTGCGCATGCCGAAGCGGGGGAGCAGGGCGGCGACGAGCAGGCCGGTGGTGACGGCGCCGAAGCTCCAGAAGAAGTTGAGAGAGGCGAGCGCGGATCCGGTGTGGGCACGGTAGCGCCGGCCGGCCAGGATGTTGGTGGAGGCGATGATCTGGCCGAGGCCGAGGCCGCTGACGAAGAGGGTGAGGCAGCCGGGAAGCAGACCATGGGAGAGCGCGAAGGCGGCGAAGCCGAGGCAGCAAAGGAGGGTTCCGGCGAAGATGCCGAGGCGCAGACGGCGGGGGACGCTGACGCCGCCGACGAAGGCGCCGACGAACTTGGCGAAGAGAAGAAGTCCGCTCTGGGAGTCGGAGAGGCGCCAGTCGCGGGCGAGCGAGGGGAGGAGGGGACCGAGGAGAACGGTGCCGAGTCCGGCGAGAAGGAAACCGGCGGCCAGCCAGGGTGCGGAGGGGCCGGAGGCGGCGTCAGAGGGTGACGGTCTGGGCGACAAAGAAGGGGAGCTCCGATAGACGCCTGGGGTGAATAGCAGGTCGTCTTCAGCAGGAGGGTGCGTGCACACGCGGGGCTGCGAGAGGCAGCGCGGGCGGCGTCTCCCCGCAGTGGCTGCCGCACCGGGTCAGCTCTGTCGAGACGCTGCAACAACGTCGGTGCGATGCTACCACGCAGAGGACGGGGGTGTGCCGCACGTATGATCGGAGGCGTGAGGACCCGAGCGGAAGAGCAGGCTGGAGTGCACGGAGCACGGTGGCGACGGATGGGAGTTGTGCGGAGCAGAGCGAGGGTTGCGGCCCTGGTTGCGGTGTGGAGTGTTGTGGGCGCGCTGGGGTGTCATGAGAAGCCGAAGGCCAGCGCTTCGGAGCAGTACCCGATTCGTGGTGTGGTGGAGCGTACGGATGCGGCGGGCGGGCACGTTGTGCTGAAGCATGAGGCGGTTCCGGGGCTGATGGAGGCGATGACGATGTCGTATCCGGTGATGGACCCGGCGGCGTTGTCGGAGATGCATCCGGGGGACAGGATTGCGGCGGTGGTGTTGGCCGATAAGACGGCGCAGGGGCCGACGCATCTGCGCTTGAAGGATGTTGTGATCATCGCGCAGGCGAAGCCGGACTATCTGCCGGCGGTGCAGTATCACGTGCCCGCGCCGGGCGACCTGGTGCCGAACTTCAAGCTGCTGAACCAGGCGGGGAAGACGGTCGACCTGAAGGGATTTCGCGGCAAGGTGGTGCTGCTGACGTTTATCTACACGCGGTGTGCGCTGCCGGACTACTGCCCGCGCATGAGCAAGAACTTTGCGGAGATCGAGGCGCAGCTGGCAAAGGACGAGGCGGTGTACCGGGAGACGCACCTGCTGAGCGTGAGCTTCGACCCGGAGTTCGATACGCCGAAGGTGTTGAAGACGTATGGAGCGGCGTATACGGGGCATTATGGGCGCGAGGACTTTGCGCACTGGGACTTTGCCGCGCCACCGAAGGACGAGTTGCCGCGGGTGGAGCAGTTCTTTGCGGTGGGGGTGACGCCGGGGGATGCGGGAAGCCTGCAGCACTCGATGAGCACCGTGATCATCGGGAAGGACGGCAAGGTGGTGGCGTTCTACCCGAGCAACGACTGGAGCGTGGCGGCGGTGCTGGATGCGGTGAAACAGGCGGCGAAGGCTTAGGAGACAGGGAATGGGAAAGCTGACGATTGGGTTCGGTGTGGCGTTGATCGTGCTGGGTGTGGCGAGTTTTGTGCTGACCGGGAGCACGCATCCGACGGCGTTGATTCCTGTGTGGTTTGGGATTGCGCTGGCGGTCTGTGGGGCGCTGGCGATCACGGAGGATGCGCGACGACGCATGCTGTGGATGCACATCGCGGTGACGCTGGGGTTGCTGGGATTCCTGTTTCCGGGGATCCGCGGGGCAATAGCTTTGGCGAAGGCGCATGCGAGCGGTGTGGAGCTGGCCGCGGGAACGGCGAATGCGGTGCATGAACAGCTTGCGATGGCGGTGCTCTGCCTGGTGTTTACGGGGCTTTGCGTGCGCAGCTTTATTGCGGCGCGGCGCAACCGGACCGCCTGAGGCTGAGGGAAACTTCCGCGTCAGGCCGGCGGGGACGCTACACTGACAGACGAATGGGCAGCTTCGGACACTCAGGCCTGGGAAGTGGTGGAATGCACTCGGCCGACCGGCCGTCGCGTGGAACGGGACGGGCGGTCACGGCGCAACTCTCGGCGGAGAAGCGGAAGCCTCGGCTGCGCGAGGTATGGCCGGAGATCTGGAAGCTGGTTCAGCCGCGGCTGTGGCTGCTGGTGGCGGCGTTCTTCCTGATGGCCCTCAACCGGGCCTCGGGGCTGGTGCTTCCGGTGCTGTCGCGGCCGCTGATCGACATTGTGATGGTGAAGGGGCAGCTGGGTATGCTGCCGAAGATCATTGCGGTGGTGGTGGCGGCGACGTGCGTGCAGGGCGTGACCTCGTACGCGTTGACGCAGCTGCTGTCGAAGTCCGGGCAGAAGCTGATCACGGATTTACGCAGGCAGGTGCAGCAGCACATCGGCAGGCTGCCGGTGGCGTTCTACGACGAGAATCGCACGGGCACGCTGGTGGCGCGGATCATGACCGACGTGGAAGGCGTGCGCAACCTGGTGGGAACGGGCGTGGTGGATTTCGTCGGCGGTGTGCTGACGGCGGTGTTCGCGTTCGTGTACCTGCTGCACACGAGCGTGAAGATGCCGCTGCTGACGTTTGCCATTCTGGTGGTCTTCGGCGTGATTTTGCAGCGGGCGTTCAAGACGATCCGGCCGATCTTCCGGGAGCGGTCGAAGATCAACGCCGAGGTGACGGGACGGTTGACGGAGTCGCTGGGCGGCGTGCGGGTGGTGAAGGGGTACCACGCGGAAGGAAGCGAGGCGGAGGTCTTCTCGCGAGGGGTGGAGCGGCTGCTGCACAACGTGATCAGCTCGCTGACGGCGCAGTCGCTGATGAGCCTGGCGTCGACGGTGGTGCTGGGCGTGGTGAGTGCGCTGGTGATGTATATCGGCGCGCGGGAGCACTCGGCGGGGCACCTGACGGTGGGGCAGTACTTCAGCTATGTGCTGTTCCTGGGGTTCATGATTGCGCCGATTGTGCAGCTGGTCTCGGTGGGAACGCAGCT
>DATLMQ010000162.1:0-4125 GCA_035537215.1 Acidobacteriaceae bacterium | reverse complement strand
GCATGAACTCGCCCTGGATGCGTTCGCGGTCGCGGGTGCTCATCTTGCCGTGGTAGCGGCCGACGGAGACGCTGTGCTCTTTGAGCCAATCGTGGAGGTCGTCCGCGGAACGGATGCTGGCGGTGTAAATGATCCCGGTGCCGTCCTCCTTTTCGAGCAGAGCGCCCACACGGGCCAGCTTGGCATCGAGGTTGACGGTGGGATGGACGGCGAGGTGGAGGTTGGAGCGCTCGGAGCCGGTGTTGATGATGACGGGATCTTTGGCGTGGAGGCGATCAAGAACCTCGGCGGCGACCTGCTCGGGGGCGGTGGCGGTGAGGGCGAGAACGGGAGGGTTCCCGAGGACTTTGCGAGCGAAGCCGAGGCCGAGGTAGGCGGGGCGGAAGTCGTGGCCCCATTGGGAGATGCAGTGGGCTTCGTCGACGACAAACAGGGAGATGCCGCCGGAGGCGTTCAGGGAGTCGAGGAAGTCGCGGTTCTCAAGGCGCTCGGGGGTGACGTAGATGAGCTGTGGGATGCCTTCGGCGATGTCTTCGGTGGCGGCTTCGGCCTGGGTGGAGGTGAGGGTGGAATCGATCTTTTCGACGGCGATGGAGGCGCCGGCAGCTTTCTCCTGCTGATCCTGCATAAGTGCGATGAGCGGGGAGACGACGACGACGGGGCGCCCGAGGAAGAGCGCCGGGAGCTGGTATGTCAGCGACTTCCCTGCACCGGTGGGCAGGATACCGAGGACATCGCGGCCGGCGAAGACGGCGTCCAGGATTTCGCGCTGGCCGGGACGGAGACCGCGGATGCCGAAGCGCCGGCGTGCCTCGCGGAGGATCTCGGGCCAGGGTGTGGGGGAAGGTTCAGGGGAGGTGCGCGGCGGGCGTTGGGTGAAGGCGGAGCCGATCGTCTTGGACTTTGGGTGTTCAGGGGCTGCGGTGGCCATGCTGCTGGTTGGATGCTGTAGGGGTATGCAGAGCTTGTGCTGAATACGGGCTTTACCGGTGCGCTAAAAGGCGACCACCGAGTTTGTGTTCCGGCTGGAAAGGATGAGGGATGGTGCGCCCGAGACGATTCGAACGTCTGACCTACAGCTTCGGAGGCTGTTGCTCTATCCAGCTGAGCTACGGGCGCTTCCTGATACGAGACGATGACCGCCCCATCGACTTCTAGCGTAGCATGGTGGGCCATGAGAGTACTCGCACGGTTTGCCACGCCTATCCTCGTCGCCGCAGCCTACTGTTCCTGCCCGGTTTTGGCGCAGACCTCCGGTTCGATGAACATGCCAATGGCGGGCGGAGGGCAGGGCAAGGCGATGAGCAGTCCCGCCGAGACGGCCAGTGTGACGCTGGATGGAAAGGCGATCAAGATCCATTACAACTCGCCGCGGATGCGCGGGCGCACAGTGATGGGCGGACTGGTGCCGTATGGGCAGGTGTGGCGGACGGGAGCGAATCCCGCGACGAGTTTTGTGACGGAGGGGAATGTTCGGATCGGGGACCTGAATGTGCCCGCGGGCAAGTACACCCTGTATACGCTGCCGGCGGCAGCGGGCACGCCGTGGATGCTGATCATCAACAAGCAGACCGGGCAGTGGGGGACGGAGTACAGCAAAGACCAGGATCTGGGGCGGACGAAGATGCAGGCAAGCACGCTGCCGGGGCCGCAGGAGAATATGACGATCAGCTTCGAGCACACGACCAAGAACTCGACCGAGCTGCATGTGCGGTGGGAGAAGGCGGACGAGTGGGTGAAGGTCGAGTCGGCACAGTAGGGTGGAGACCGCGGGTGGGCGGGCGGCTCGGCTAGAATTGGCCCACATACGATGATTCTTTACTCGATCATTCTTGGGCTGATCGTTCTGGCTCTGCTGGGCGTTTCGGTGGCGCGACTCGGCAAGGTGAAGACCAAGGCCGACTACCTGGTGGCGGGGAGATCGCTGCCGGCCTTTGTGCTGGTGTTCACGTTGTTGTCGAGCTGGATTGGCTCGGGGTCGCTTCTGGGTGGCGCGGAGAACGCGTATAAGCACGGATTTGCGGCGCTATGGCAGGGTGGGGGAGGGTGGGCAGGCCTGGCGCTGATCTACTTCATCGCTCCACGGGCGAGACGGTTTGCGCAGTTCACGATTCCCGACCTGCTGGAGGCTCGGTACAACCAGACAGCGCGCGTGCTGGGCGTGGTGGCCGTGCTGTTTACGTATACAGCGATCACCAGTTACCAGTTCATTGGAGGGGGAGACATTCTGCACCTGGTATTTCCGTCGGTAACGGCGGTCCAGGGGCAGTACATCCTGGCGGGTTTCGTGGTCCTGTTCACGGCGATCGCGGGCATGGGGTCGGTGGCGTACATGGATGTCGTGATCGGACTGCTGGCGACGTTCACCATGATTGCGGCGCTGCCGGTGCTGGTGCACATGGCGGGGGGATGGAGTGGGGTGCGCGCGACGCTGCCGGCGACGCACTTCCATCTGTTGGGAGACGTGCATCTGCTGGCACGGGACAGGTCTACAGCTGCAGGCGCAGGGACGCAGACGGCCGTAGAGCTGTTTCTGCCAACATGTCTGCTGATGCTGGGCAATCAGGCGATGTACCAGAAGTTTTTTTCCGCCAGAAGCGAGAAGGATGCGACCCGGGCAACGGTGGGCTGGATCATCGGGACCGTGATCCTGGAGTCGGTGATCGTGGCGATTGCAGTGGTGGGTTCGGCGCTGTTCCACTCGGGAGAGGTGAGCCAGCGGCCGCGCGAGATCCTGGCCTACACGGCGGTGCATGCGTTCGGGGGATCGAAGGCGCTGGCGGTTCTCGGTGCGCTGCTCGTAGGGGCTATTTTTGCGAAGGTGGTGTCGACCGCAAACAACTATCTGTTCTCGCCTTCTACCAATTTGATCAACGATGTGTATGTGAAGTATGTGCGGCCGTCGGCTTCCAATGCCGAGGTGCTGGTGGTGTCTCGAGCAGCGGTTGTGGTGCTTGGAGCCTGGGCGTTGTGGCAGTCGCTGGGGACGACCTCCGTGCTGAAGCAGTCTTTATATGCGTACACGATCTACTCGGCGGCACTGACGCCGGTGATCCTGGCTGCATTCTTCTGGCGGCGCGCGACGGCGGCCGGGGCGGTAGCGAGTATCGCGGCGGGAACGATTGTGACCGTGCTGTGGGACAGACCGTTTGTGAATGGGCACCTGCCGTGGGGTCTGGCGACGCAGGACGCAATTCTGCCCGCCCTGGTGGTCTCGTTAACGTGTCTGGGAATCGTGAGCCTGCTGACGCCCGCACCGTCCGAGCGGCAGCTTCAGCTGTTCACGGAGTAAATTTCCGGGGCGGCGTTTCCTCGTTCGTGAAGCCTGCATCCAACGGCGCAGGCCCAAGCTGCCGACGAAGGAGACACCCCCATGCCTGAGACGAAACCCCTGCCCGCAACCGACAGCGCTGTTGACCTGCGGAATCTTGTGAAGGACGATGCCACCGCTGAGTTCGAGACCGATCCGAAGTTCGTGGAGAGCAATCCGGTCGCTACCGCATCCAGCGAGAATCTCGCCGCCAAGACTGTGGACGACGATGAAGATGAGGTGGACGACGAAGATGAAGACGATGATGAATTAGAAGACGACGACGAGGATGAGGACGTTGAAGACGATGATGAAGACGAGGTGGACGATGAGGACGACGATGAGGAGTACGAGGACGACGATGAGGATGAAGACGTCGAAGACGATGAGGATGAAGACGAGGTAGGCACCGCGGCTGCGTGGGCGGATCTCGGCGAGTGGAAGAAGGCTGCCTAAGAAGCGATTCTGAAGGCCTGAGTGCGCGCATGCCGCGCCGCTGGAGCGCGGCATGCAGTCTGGAGTGAATGTGAGCAGTAAGGCATTAGAGTCACGGTCGTTGTGGAAGGGGCTGGTCGCAGGGGCTGTTGCCGGTGTGGTCGCCACAGCCGCGAAGACTTTTGCAGAGAAGCTGTACCCACCCCGGGTTCATGGTGAGCCGGAGCCCCCGGAGGTGCTGAGCGAACGTGTGGCGGGCCACTCGCTGGACGAGAGCACGAAAGAGGTCGCGAGTGAGGTGATCCACTGGGGCTTCGGGGCGGCCGCGGGTGCGTTCTATGGAGCGCTAGCGGAGTTCTACCCGGCAGCGACCGCGAAGG
>DATLMQ010000161.1:0-3881 GCA_035537215.1 Acidobacteriaceae bacterium | reverse complement strand
GGCGGAGGTCGTCGAACCTGCCTTGGATCTGAGTGTCAGAAGCCCCGTGATCGGTGGTGACCTTGGACATAAGGACGTAGCTGTCGCGGGGAATGCCCTGCAGCGCGATGCCGAGCATCCGGTGCATGTCGCCGTAAGAATCGGCGGTTTCGAAGAAGCGGATGCCCTGGTCGTAGGCGTGGCGGACCAGATAATTGAATTGACCCTGGCCGACGCCGCGCTGCACCTCGCCGCTGAAGCTGCCCGTGCCGAAGGCGAGGCGCGTGACCTTGACCCCGGACCGCCCGAGCGGGACCCAGCTGCCCGCTGTCTGGCTGCCAGTTGCCTGGGTTTCCGCTTGCAGGGGGAGACTTCCGAGGCCAGCGAGCGCGCCCGCGGCCAGACCTGTTCTGATCACATCGCGTCGAGAGTAGCGAGCCATGGTTGCCCCTCCGGAGAGAGCGAGCCTCCTCGCGAGCACAGGATGGCGTCGCTGTCCTGACTGTTAGACGGCGACGGGGGCATCCGCGTCCACAGGGTCCCCTTGGTAGCCTGACTCATGCATCTGGACGACCTCCGCGCCGAGCTCCCTCCACTGCTGCGTCTGGCAGCTCCGCTGGTTGCGGGCGAACTGGGCTGGATGGCGATGTCGGTGGTGGACACCAGCATGGTCGGGCGATTGCCGCACTCGGCTGTGCCGATGGCCGCGGCGGCGCTGTCGCAGGTGCTGTTCAACACCTTTACGTTCGGGGTTGGCGGGGTGCTGCTGGGGCTGGATACGACACTATCGCAGGCCTTCGGCGCGCGCGAGCACGCGTCCGCCAACCGCTGGCTGCTGCATGGACTGGTGCTCGCATGCGGGCTGGCCGCCCTTCTGCTGGCGCTGTTTACGGCTGGTCCGGTCGCGCTGGGCCGCATGCCCGTGGACCGGGCGGTACTGGCGCAGGCGATTCCCGCGCTGCGGGGACTGAGCTGGGGCGTGCTTCCGCTGCTTTTCTACTTCGCGCTGCGGCGCTACCTGCAGGCGGCGCACCATGCCAAGCCGATCGCGTTTGCCCTGATTTCCGCGAATGTGGTGAACTTCGCGGGCGACTGGCTGCTGATCTACGGTCACAACTGGAGCGGAGGCTGGGCGACGGGAGGCCACTACCTCGCGATCCCCGCGTTCGGAGTTATCGGCTCCGCGTGGTCGACCAGCTTTGCGCGGCTGTACCTGATGGCGGTACTCGCGATCGCGGTGGTGATGAAGGACCGACGTCACGGGTATGGGCTGCTGTTGTCCTTACGGGCGCCGCGACGCCGGGTGGAACTGCAGGATTTGCTGCGGCTCTTTTGGCTGGGAGCGCCGGCGGGAGCGCAGATCTTTGTCGAAATCGCGGTGTTTGCGGCGATCACGTCCATCATCGCGACCTTTGGCCCCTTGCCGTTGGCCGGCCACGAGGTCGCGCTGCAGTGCGCGAGCACAACGTTTATGGTCCCGTTCGCCATTTCCGCCGCGACTGCCGTCAGGGTGGGCCATGCATTGGGGCGGCAGCGCGCCGGATACGGCCAGCCGGGTGCCGCGGCAGCCGCTGGCTGGAGCGGTATTCTCGCGGGTGCCGCTTTCATGCTGGTCGCCACTGTGACGTTTCTCACCATTCCATCGACGCTGGCGCGGATCTTCACACCAGACCCGGCGGTGATTGCGGCGGCCGTTCCGCTGCTGCTGGTGGCAGCCGGCTTTCAATTCTTCGACGGTGTGCAGATCACGATCACCGGCGCTCTACGAGGCAGCGGCAATACGAGCGCGCCGCTGTTCACGCACCTGGTCTGCTACTGGGGGGTGGGTATGCCGCTGGGAGTGGCGCTCGCCTTCCGAGGCCAGCTTGGCGCCGCGGGACTGTGGTGGGGCCTGCTGATTGCACTGACGGGCGCCGCGCTTGTGCTGGTCGCCGTGTGGAGGCGCACAACGCAGGGCTTCACCGGCGTCGTGACCCAGGGCGCTCTCAACTGAGGCTCCGGGAGTCCAGCGAGGGAAGTCGACAGTAGCCTCAATCCCGTTGTCCGGTAGCGCGGACAAGCGACAGGTTGACCCCACTGAGGTCGGAGTCAGCGACGGTGAGGCTCTCCTGAAAGCGCTGATAGCGGCTGCCGGAATCACTGATGGTCTGCCCGCGGCGGCCACTCTGGGTGTTGGGGATGGCGCTGGCGCCCATGACGGTCAACGTGTAGCTGCCCGCGGGTACCCACTGCAGCATGAAACTGCCATCGGGTTGAATCTGCGCCTGCCGGTTGAGCGTGGAGTCCTGGGAGTCGGTGAGGCGGACCATGCCGGAGGCGACGTTGCCTGATCCGTCGGCCGAGGTGGCATGCCCGGATACGGTGTGCAGCGCCCCGAGATTGAGGGTGAAGACCAGGTCGTCCCGCTCTTCGGCTAGCTTCAGCGTGACGGTCTGGGCATCTCCGCGGCGGACCTTCCCTGGAGCGTAGAGACTGATGCCATCCATCCGTTGGCCGTAGCCAGCAAAGTTCGGTTCGGCAGAAGGGGTCATCACGGTGGCGCGCACGTAGTAGGCGCCCGGGGCGAGGCCGGTGATCCGGAACACCCCGCGATCATCGCTGATCTGGAAGCCACCGGCCATCCCACCCAGTTGCGCGGTGACGCGGGCGAGATCGGACCCCACACGGGCACCCGGAGTGAAGCTGGCGGTGGTGGAGAGGGCGTTCACATTGACCCCCGCTGCAGGCGTTCCGTCGTCCCAGACGAGCTTGCCTGCAACCGCGGCGCCGCGGTCCAGGGTGAGGTTCACGGAGCCACCGCTACCCTCGGCCACATGCACCTGGGGGATACGCGACAGCAGGTCAGCCGCGGTGGCGCCGGAGTCCAAGCGCGCGGACAACCCGGCCACGGTAGAGACGTAGCCGACGGCAGTGGCGAGGGCGTAGTAGTCCCCGGGCTCGGCCTGCACGCTGAAGTTGCCATCGAGGTCTGTGTGCGCCATGACGCGGCGGCCGAAACCTCCGCCACCGTTTTGAGAGAGCTGCTCGACGGCGACGAGGGTGACGGTGGCCAAACGCGCGGCGCGCTGGGTATCGGAGCAGACGATACGACCAGTCACAGGGGACAAGACACGAGGCGTTACTGACTGCTGAGGCAACGGCGCCGGGGTCACCAGGTTGACGGACTGCGCAGGCGAGCGGCCGCCACATAGCAGCAGGGCTCCGGTAAGGACTCCAGCCCTTAGACCGGAGGACTGGCTACGGGCTGTGATACGAGATACGCCTTGCAGACCTACACGCTTCAACACAGGATTCGCTCCGCTCCAGAGATCTACATGACGGTAAACACCGGACACGCCGACGAGTCGCCATGCTCACGCCACGATGTCACCGGGGGCCGACATTGAGGATACCGCTGAAGGGGCAAGCTCCGCGCGGACCCGCTCCATCGTTTCCAAGTAGAAGGCGAGGTTGTGAATAGAGTTCAGGGTGGCACCGAGGGGTTCACCACTGGCGAAGAGGTGCCGGAGGTAGGCCCGGCTGTAACGTGCGCAGACCGGACACCGGCAACCTGAATCAAGTGGGCCGTCCTCTCCGGCCAGGTCTTTGCGCCTGACGTTCAGGCGCACGACGGCGCTGCGCCGGTCGGCCGGATCTTCGCGGACGAAGACCAGCCCGTGACGGCCGGCGCGGGTGGGCAGCACGCAGTCCATCATGTCGACTCCCATGCGGGCGTACTCTTCGATCTCGTCCGGGTAACCGACGCCCATGACATAACGCGGCTTGTCGGCGGGGAGGTGCTCGAGGGTGAGGGCGATCATCTCGCGGGTGACCTCCCGGGGCTCGCCGACGGCAAGCCCGCCGATGGCGTATCCGGGGAGGTCCATCTCGACCAGCCGCTCCGCACTTTCGCGCCGGAGGTC
>DATLMQ010000160.1:0-16606 GCA_035537215.1 Acidobacteriaceae bacterium | reverse complement strand
CGTCGTCTCCGGCCCCACCCTCGACTCCGTCCTCCGCTGGGAGGCCGCCGTCCGCTCCGTCCGCGAGATCGTCTCCGAGATCCAGGATGCCGCCAAGCGCATCTCCGGCCTCGTCACCGCCATCAAGGGCTTCACCCACATGGACCAGGCCTCCGTCGCCGAGCCCGTCAACCTCGCCTCCAGCCTCGCCAACACCGTCGCCGTCCTCCGCTCCAAAGCACGCCAGCGATCCGCCGCCGTCGTCATCGATCTCCCCCCCGATCTCCCGCCCGTCTGCGGCTTCGCCGGCGAGCTCAATCAGATCTGGGCCAACCTCATCGACAACGCCCTCGACGCCGTCCCCGACTCCGGGCAGGTCGAAATCACCGCCGCCTCCGAGCGCGAGCACGTTATCGTCAGTGTCGTCGACAACGGCCCCGGCGTCCCCGCCGAGCTCCGCTCCCGCCTCTTCGAGCCCTTCTTCACCACCAAGCCCGTCGGCAAGGGAACCGGCCTCGGCCTCGACATCGTCCGCCGCCTCCTCATCCACAACGAAGGCGAGATCGAGCTCCGCTCCGTCCCCGGACGCACCGAGTTCCGCGTCTCCCTCCCACGCGCCGACGTCCAGCCGGCCGGATCCCTCTCGTGAACAAGCCCGTCGTTCTCGTCATCGATGACGATCCCCAGGTGCTCGCCGCCGTCCGCCGCGACCTCCGCGGCCGCTACCGCGAGACCTACACCATCGTCAGCGCCTCCTCCGGCGAGCAGGGCCTGGAAACCATCCGCGAGCTCAAGGCCCGCGGCGACTCCCTCGCCATCGTCATCAGCGACCAGCGCATGCCCGGCCTCCAGGGCGTCGACGTCCTCGCCCAGACCCGCGAGGTCTACGCCCTCGCCCGCCGCGTCCTCCTCACCGCCTACTCCGACATCGACGCCGCCATCAAGGCCATCAACCACGCCCACCTCGACCACTACCTCTCCAAACCCTGGAGCCCCCCCGAAGAATGCCTCTTTCCCGTCATCGATGACCTCCTCGATGCCTGGCAGGCCGAGTACCTCCCCGAGGCCAAAGGGCTCCGCCTTATCGGCCACCAGTGGTCCGAGCGCTCCCACCGCATCAAGGACTTCCTCGCCGGCAACCTCATCCCTTATCGGTGGCTCGACGTCGAGCGCAACCCCGACGCCCGCCCCCTGCTCGACGCCGCCGGCGTCACCCCTGATCAGCTGCCCGCCCTCTTCTTCGAGGACGGCGCCGCCATCCTCAACCCCGAGCCCCGCGACGTTGCCGAGCGCCTCGGCCGCCCGCTCTCCGCCGCCCTCGAGCTCTACGATCTCGTCATCGTCGGCGCCGGTCCCTCCGGCCTCGCCGCGGCCGTCTACGGCGCCTCCGAAGGCGTGCGCACCCTTCTGCTCGACCGTCACTCCCCCGGCGGGCAGGCCGGCACCAGCTCCCGCATCGAAAACTACCTCGGCTTCCCCTCCGGCGTCAGCGGCAGCGAGCTCACCCGCCGCGCCATCACCCAGGCCCAGCGTCTCGGCGCCGAGTTCCTCGTCCCCCTCGAGGTCACCGGCGTCGCCATCGAGGACGGCTACAAGCACCTCACCCTCACCGACGGCCGCAAGATCGTCACCCGCACCATGCTCGCCGCCACCGGCATGGAGTACCGCGAGCACCCCGCTCCCGGCGTCCTCGCACACACCGGAGCCGGCGTCTACTACGGCGCCGCCACCACCGAAGCCCCCGCCTTCGCCGGCCGCCGCGTCCTCATCGTCGGCGGCGGCAACTCCGCCGGCCAGGCCGCCATGTACCTCTCCCGCTACGCCGCCGACGTCCAGATCATCGTCCGCCGCGACTCCCTGGACAGCACCATGTCCCGCTACCTCATCGAGCAGATCGAAAAGACCCCCAACATCCGCCTCCGCACCCACACCCAGCTGGAACGCGTCGAGGGCGACGGCCGCGTCGAGCGCGTCCTGCTCCAGGGTGACGACGGATCCTCCCGCACCGAGCCCGTGGACGCCGTCTTCATCTTCATCGGCACCCGTCCCCGCAGCGACTGGCTCCCGGACGGCGTCTTGCGCGACAGCCACGGCTTCGTCCTCACCGGCCGCGACCTGGCCGCCGACCCCCGCTACGCCCGCCTCTGGAAGGAACGCCGCGAACCCCTGCCGCTCGAAACCAGCGTGCCCGGCATCTTCGCCGCCGGAGACATCCGCGCCGGCGCCATGAACCGCGTAGCGTCAGCCGTCGGCGAAGGCGCCATGGTCGTGCGCTTCGTCCACGACTTCCTCGCCCTCACCTAGGCTGCCCTCACTTGGGCTGCTCGTTCCTAGGGCTGCTCGCCGCGCAGCCGCGAATTCCCGCCTGCACAGTGCTAAAATGGGTTGTTTGCGGCCCCGCGCCGCCCGGAAAGGAACCGTCCGTCACATGGCAAAACGCCGCGGAAATCCCAACTGGGGTAAGCCCGAGCCGATCGGGCCCGTCGTCCCCACAGTTACCTCCTTCGAGCAGATCGTCAAGGAATACAAGCTCACCCCGGACCAGTACATCCGCTCCACCCGCCTCCGCGAGTGGGCCCGCCGGAACAAGAACTCCAAGTACATCCCGGAATCGCTTCTGGAAGCCTGGGGATTCGAGATCGAGTCCACCCTCTAGGGCTGTCAAGAAAGTATGGACTGGCAGGAAAGTATGAGCTGTCAAGTCCCAGGAAGCTGTCTCTTCTCCGTAACTCATGGAAAAGACAGCTTTTGACCCTTGCACGATAGCTGCACAGCACCTCTCTGCAGCTATCTACAATAGATCTAGCGGCCAGATGGATAGGCGTACCAAATCGACATCCAGTAGCCGTAATAGATCGACCAGCCGTGACTCCGCATTCTGGTTGTCATCCTTCGACGAAGGCGGAGGATCTGCTTCTGCCCTTGCCCCTGTCGTTGCTTCTGCCCTTGCTTTTCCAGTCGTCATTCCCGAAGTGGATCTGCTTCCGCACTTGCAACTTCCCCTTCGGCGCACACAAAGTCCGGACCTAAGTCTCCTCTTTCGAAGACTTTGCGCAATAAAGTACGGGGAGGGGGGTATACACCCATGACCGAAGTCCGCAGCGGTTTCGTCTCCGTCCCCGACGCCATCGCCGAGCTCAAGGCCGGCCGCATGATCGTCGTCGTCGACGACGAGGACCGCGAAAACGAAGGCGACCTCACCCTCGCCGCCGAGTTCTGCACCCCCGAGGCCATCAACTTCATGGCCCGCTTCGGCCGCGGCCTCATCTGCCTCACCCTCACCGAAGACCGCGCCGACGCCCTCCGCCTCGGCCCCATGACCCAGGACAACACCTCCCGCTTCGGCACCGCCTTTACCGAATCCATCGAGGCCCGCGAAGGCGTCACCACCGGCATCTCCGCCGCCGACCGCGCCCACACCATCCAGGTCGCCATCGCCCCCGGCACCACCCCCCACGACCTCGCCCGCCCCGGCCACGTCTTCCCCCTCCGCGCCCGCCAGGGGGGTGTCCTGGTCCGCGCCGGCCAGACCGAAGCCTCCGTCGACCTCGCCCGCCTGGCCGGCCTCATCCCCGCCGGCGTCATCTGCGAGATCATGAACGAGGACGGCACCATGGCCCGCGTGCCCGATCTCCTCGACTTCTGCCGCCTGCACGGCCTCCAGATGCTCACCGTCGCGGACCTCATCCGCTACCGCATGCAGACCGAGCGTTACGTCCACCGCGTCGCCGAAGCCCAGCTGCCCACCGCCTTCGGCGAGTTCCGCATGATCGCCTACCGCAGCGAAGCCGGCCTCGGCGGTGCCCCGGGCGCTGACGGTGGCGAGTCCCACGTCGCCCTCGTCTGTGGCGACCTCCAGGCCGCCCAGGCCGCCGGCGATCCGGTCCTGGTCCGCGTCCACACCCACTGCCTCGGCGGCAACCTCTTCGGCTCCGCCCTCTGCGGCTGCGAGGCCGTCGTGCAGGAGTCCCTGCGCACCATCGCCGAGGCCGGCTGCGGCGCCCTCGTCTACCTCCACCACACCCAGCCCGGCTACGGCGTCGACAACACCGTCCACCCGCCCCGCCTCGTCTTCCACCGCAGCGCACCCCGTGCCACCCCCACCGAGCAGACGGCCGAGGGGCAGCAGCGGATTCTGCGGCAGGTGGGGTTGGGGGGGCAGATTCTGTCCGATCTGGGCATTCACCGGATCCTTCTGCTCAGCAATCACCCCACGCATGTGCCTGCACTGCAAGGGTTTGGCATTGAGATCGTGGGCCAGGTTCCCATCCCCGGCCGACCGTCGACAGCGTCCACGATCTAGGCTCCGGGGCGCAAAACCGGTGTCTTTAATTGTGATTTAGTGACGTTTTAAGGTGCTTTAAGTGCGTTTTAGTGCATTTTGAATGCACTTACGGCAAGGGAATGCCTCGGACCTCGAGCTCCCGCAGCTCGGCCAGGAACCTCCCATGGTCCTCGTACCGGACCGCCTGCAGCCCCTCCTCCCGCGCGGCCAGGATGTTGTCCTCGCGATCGTCGATGAACAGCACCTCCCGGGCCGGAAGTCCCATCCCCTCCACCGCATGCCGGTAGATCGCCGCCTCGGGCTTCGCGATCCGCAGCCGGTGCGAGAAGGTGTGGTGCTGGAAGTCCGCCAGCCACGGGCAGCAGCGGAGGATCCCTTCCTCCATCGCGTCGCCCAGGTTGGACAACACACCGGTAGGCACCCCGGCCCGCTGCAGCGCCGCCGCCCACCCGATCATCGCCTGGTTCGGCTGGGTCCATAGCTGCACGTCGGCCTCCAGCAGCTCCAGCAGCTCCCGGTCTTCCAGCGTCCGGCCCAGATCCCGGGCCACAACCCCCCAGTACCCCACCCCACTCAGCGCCCCCCGGTCATAGTCATGACGGGGACGCCAGTACGCCGCATGAAAATCGGCCTCCTCCGCCTTCAGGACCTCGCGCATGCGCTTCCAGGCAGAAGCCTCAGGAGGCCCGCTCAGGACCAAACCGTAGTCGAACAGAACTCCACGAATCTCTGGCATATGCGGTCATTGTAAGAGTTCGGCCTGCAGCGCACGGCGCGGGTCCGAGCTCCGACCACACCACAGTATCCTGAGAGGGACGATGACCTTCTCGGCGAGAACGGCGTGGGAACTCGGCGAGAATGCGCTCTCGGCCAGTGCGAACGCCTTGCGGAGCGGGGGCGGCGAGCTGCTGGACCTGACCCTCTCGAACCCCACAGCCTGTGGCCTCAGCTACCCGGACGCCGCCCTGCTCGCGCCGCTCTCGGCCCCCGCCGCCCTGACCTACGACCCCCAGCCCTTCGGCTTGGCTTCGGCGCGCGCGGCTGTGGCGCAGTACTATGCCGGCCACGGTGCTGCCGTCCCGCTCGAGCACCTGTGCCTGACGACCAGCACCAGCGAGGCGTACAGCTATCTCTTCCGCCTGCTCTGCGATCCTGGGGATGAGGTGCTGATCGCCCGGCCCAGCTATCCGCTGTTCGACTTCATCGCCCGGCTCGACTCCGTCCAGCTACGGGAGTACCCGCTGCACTACGACCCCGGCGCCCTGTCCGGCTCAGCCCACGCCTGGACCATCGACTTCGACGCTCTGCGCTCCGCCATCACGCCCCGGACACGGGCTGTGATCCTGGTGCACCCCAACAACCCCACCGGGAACTACGCGTCGGAGGCTGAACGGCTGGCGCTGGAGCAGCTCTGCGCGGAACACGGGCTGGCGTTGATCGTGGACGAGGTCTTTCTGGACTACCCCATGGACCCGCAGGCCCGCCCGCGCAGCTTCGCGGCAGGCGAGGGACCGGCGTTGTGCTTTGTGCTCAGCGGCCTGAGCAAGGTGTGCGCGCTGCCGCAGATGAAGCTCTCGTGGATTGCGGCGCGGGGCCCGCAGGCGGTGCTCGCCGATGCGTTGGCTCGGCTGGAGGTGGTCGCGGATACGTTTCTCTCGGTGAGCGCACCGACGCAGACGGCGCTGCCGTACTGGCTGCGAGGGCGGGACGCTATGCAGGATCAGATCCGGAGCCGGGTTCGGTCCAATCTGACGGTGCTCGATCGACAGCTGACCGGGTCCACCGCCCAGCGGCTGGCGCTCGCAGGCGGATGGACGGCGGTGATGCGTGTGCCACGCGACGTTCGAGGCAAGAGCTTCGCGGAGGCAGCGCTGGACCGCGGTGTGCTGGTGCAGCCGGGGGAGTTCTACGGTCTGCCGCCGGGCCGCGCCGTGGTCAGCCTGCTGACACCGCCGGAGGTGCTGCATCGCGGACTGGATCTGCTGCCCATCGATTGATGGGGGCTCGATGGTGTCTCAGACCAGGAACGGATTCGAGGCGCGCTCCTCGCCGATGGTGGTCGCAGGCCCGTGTCCGGGCACCACGACGGTCGCGTCGGGCAAGGGAAGCAGGCGCTCACGGATGCTGGCGATCAGCTTGTGGTGGTTGCCGCCCTCGAGATCGGTCCGGCCGACCGAGCCCGCGAAGAGCGTGTCGCCGGCGAGCAGAAGGGAAGCGGCGGGTACGAGGAGGCTGAGGCTGCCCTCGGTGTGCCCGGGCGTGTGAATCACCTGGGTTTCGAGCCCGCGGATGGCGATCACCTCGGTGTCTGCGGGGGAGTGATCGGGGGGCTTCACCTCCGGGGCGGCGATGCCCAGCCAGCCGGCCTGGGTGTCCATCATGGCGATCAGCGGAAGGTCGGCCTGATTGTAGAGGATGGGCGACCCGGTGATGCGTTTCAGCTCCAGCGCGCTGCCGATGTGGTCGATGTGCGCGTGCGTGATGACGATATGTTTCACCGTGAGCTGATGTTTGGCGAGCGTCGCGAGAATGCGTGGCACCTCGAATCCGGGGTCCACCACGATGGCTTCCCGGGACTGTTCATCGCCCAGGATGGTGCAGTTGCACTGCAACATGCCGACAGGAAAGGTCTCGCGGATCATCGCGGTGTCTCCAAAGGTGTGCCCTCAAAAGGCTAGAGGCGCAGGCTGATGCCTGCGCCTCCTGGGTTCTGAATCTGTTTACTTCTTGGCCGGCGCTGTTTGCGTGGACGGTGTTCCTGAAAGCACGGAGCGGTTCGCGGTGGAGTGCGACATCACGATGGTCAGCACGATCGAGGTCAGCATGAAGATGACGGCGGACCACGACGTCAGCCGGGTGAGCAGATTGGCGGCGCCGCGGGGGCCGAAGGCGGTCTGCGATCCCTGACCGCCGAACGCCCCGGCAAGATCAGCAGACTTGCCCTGCTGCAGCAGCACAACACCGATCAGGAAGAGGCAGACGAGCACGTGAACAACGACGAGAAGGATAACCATGGAGGAAGCCGAATCCTGAAGCTCCGCGGGTGCGGGCGAAATCGTAGCTTTGGCGTGCAGAACGAGGGTGAAAACCCCTGCATTTGTGCGAGCGAGCTGACCTCGAGTGTAGCACGCGACCTGTGCGCACATGGCCTGCCGAGGGACGATGACGAGCGCGCGGAGGGTTGGAACAGGCACGCAGTAGGTGTGCAATTCGCAGGTTTTCGCTTGTTCGCAGGGGACGTAGCTGCTCAACTGAAGTTTGAGGCGCCCTAGGGTGCCGGCAGATAAGCGAAAGAAGGTATTCCCCGGTGCAATTTCGCGCGCGGCTTGGGATCGGTGCTGGTGTTGTCTTCTTGAGTGTCGTGTGCTCGGCGATGGTGGCGCGCGGGCAGTCCAGGACGGACTGGCCCATGTTCGGCTATGACTCGGAAAGCACGCGATTTTCGCCGGCGACGCAACTGAACACGGCGACGGTTCACGGGCTGGAACGCGCCTGGACGTATCACATGAAGCGGAACGGGCCGGCAGCGAACTCCGCGGGGGCGATCGGGCATGGCGGCGGCCGGAGATCGTCGCAGGCGACGCCAACGGTGATCGACGGCGTGATGTATCTGCCGACGCCTTATGGGACGGTCGTGGCGCTGGACCCGGAGACAGGCACCGAGCTTTGGACGTTCAAGATGGATGTGAGCAACCCGGCAGGGCGAGCGGTCGCATACTGGCCGGGCGATGCGCGGACGCCGGCTTCCATTGTGTTTGGCAGCCGAGATGGCCGGCTGCTTTCGCTGGACGCCAAGACCGGCAAGCTGATGCTGTCGTTCGGCAAGCAGGGGATGGTGGACCTGAAGGCCGGTGTGAACAACGGCTTTACGAAGGCGCGGTACGACATGACCTCGCCGCCGCAGATCTATAAGGACCTGATCATTACGGGGTCGCAGGTGCAGGAGACGCCGGGGCGCGGGGCTTCGGGCGATGTGCGCGCCTGGGATGTGCATGACGGACGGCTGGTGTGGCAGTTTCATTCGGTTCCGCACACGGGGGAGACGGGCAACGACACCTGGCCCGCGGATGGGTGGCAGAACCGCTCGGGCACGAACGTCTGGGGCATGATGAGCGTGGATGTGAAGCGGGGGCTGGTGTTTCTTCCGTTCGGTTCGCCCAGCTTCGACTTCTATGGGGCGGATCGCAAGGGTAAGAACCTGTTCGGCAACAGCCTGGTGGCCTTGAACGCGCAGACGGGCAAGCTGGTGTGGTACTTCCAGACCGTTCATCACGACATCACGGATTACGATCTTGAATCCGCTCCGGTGTTGATGGATGTGCGGCGCAAGGGAGAGACGATTCCGGCGGTGGCGGCGATCGGCAAGGCGGGGCTGATGTACATCCTGGACCGGCGCAACGGGAAGCCGATCTATGGGGTGGATGAGAAGCCGGTGCCGGCGAGTGATGTTCCGGGCGAGCAGTCGTGGCCTACACAGCCGTTCCCACGAAAGCCTGTGCCGCTGGGGCGGACCACCTTCAGCGAGAAGGATATTGCGACGGTCACGCCCGAGCACCAGAAGTTCTGCGAGGCCATGTATGCGAAGGAGGGCGGGATGCAGAACCGCGGAGCCTTCACGCCGCTAGGCACGCAGATGACGATCATGTTTCCGGGAACGATCGGTGTGACGAACTGGCAGGGCATGTCGTTGAACCCGAGCCTGGGATATCTGTTCGTGAACACGATGGATCTGGCGGATGTGGGCAAGCTGAAGACGCTGGGGCCGGGATCCGATCCTGCGTACGAGCGGAGCAGCCCGTGGGGAACGTATGCGCACTTCTGGGATAACGACAAGTTTCTGCCGTGCCAGCAGCCGCCATGGGGACAGCTGTGGGCGATCAATGTGAATACCGGTGATGTTGCCTGGAAGGTGCCCTTCGGCGTAATACCGGACCTGGAGAAGCAGGGAGTTCACGACACAGGCGCGCCGAACTACGGCGGATCGATCGCGACCGCGGGTGGGCTTGTGTTTATCGCCGCGACCAACGATCAGCGCTTCCGGGCCTTTGACGCGAAGACGGGGAAGATTCTGTGGGAGACGCAGCTTGAGACGGGTTCCTACAACGTGCCGATGACGTTTGTGGGAAAGAGCGGACGGCAGTATGTGGTGCTAACGGCAACGGGCGGAAGCTACTACGACGCGACCTCGGGCGATTCGGTGATTGCGTTTGCGCTTCCGCAGGCGCAGACCGGTGCGACCGACAGGACCAGCAAGACCGGCAGCTCGGCCCAGTAGACACGGCCTCAGGAATCGGGGATAGAGATGACATTTGCGCGCACGACCACGAAGCTGCCTTCCCTTGCTGTCCTTTGCCTGGCGGGGGTTTCGGCCTGGACTCAGACGGCTCACCCCAGTGTCGCCACAAAGGGCAAAGGGGGGAACACGTACGATGGGCCGGGCGACATGCACTATCTGCCCAAGCGCGACTCCGAGGACCGGCGGGTAGATAACTTTTTCGCAGACTGGCGTGAGTCGATGCCGCGCTCGGCGTACGGCTCGCTGGTGTTGCGGGACATCCTGACGCGGGGCGACAACCTAGCTCCTCCGGTCAGGGGCGCTGTGCTGCAGTGTGCAAACTTTCTGGCGTATGGGCGGTTGGCGTCGGGTGCATCGACGATGCCGTCGACGCTGACCGCGACGCAGGAGGTCTTCTACGTGATGGGCGGAGCAGGCGAGATTACCGCGGGGGCGAAGACGGTGGCGCTGCACAAGGACATCGCCATCCTGATGCCGAAGGGTGTGGAGTTCGTGATGAAGAATACCGGAGAGGACGATCTCACGATGTACGTGATCGATGAGCCTGCGCCGGAGAGCTTTCATGCCATTCCGCAGATGCTGATGACGGACGAACGCAAGGTGCCGGTCCGGACGCCGGCGGTGCCTTCGCAGTTCACGACTCCTGGATCGTCGGGTCACTGGGCGCACGTGGTCCGGGATCTCTTCAACGCGTCGGACGGTCTTGCTACGATTGGAGATGTGATTACGGTCGAGATCAACCCGCTGACGCTCGGAGAGCCGCACCCTCATCTGCCGGGGAAGGAAGAGGTCTGGCTCGAGATCGAGGGAACAAGCCTGGCCTTCTACGGTCCGCAGCTTCGCGTGCAGCGGCCGGGTGTAGCGTACATGCTACGGCCGGACGGCATGACACAGCACTCCAACATCAACAACGGAGACAAGCCTGTGAAGTTCCTGTGGTTCAACACCAACACGGGACTGTCCGCGCAGAAGCGCAAGTGACCACAGACGCAACGGAGCAGAGGCGCAGAGGTGTCCCTGTCACCGCAGAGGAACAGCAAAACGCAGCCGGGAGGATGGCATGTTGAAGTGGATGGGATACGGGATCGCGATCGTGGGAATGGCGCTGCCGGCAATGGCGCAGAACGATGCGACGCTGCCCGACGGTGCAGGGAAAGATGTGGTGAAGCGCATGTGCGTCGGTTGCCATGCGCTGACCGTGATCACATCCAAGCGCGCCACGCCGGAGCAGTGGGCGAACATCGTGCAGCAGATGGTCTCGCGCGGCGCGGATGGGACCGATGACGACATTGAGAAGGTCACACACTACCTCTCGGTGAATTTTCCGTCAGCGGACAAGACGGACGCGCCGCCGGTGGGCCACCCCCCGGCACAGCAGGGAACCGAACCCAGCAAAGCGCCTTCATTCTCACTGGTTGGAAATACACTTCCTCGCCGTTGGCGGCACTACATGTCGAACCTGGAGACCGAAGACGCGCTGCCGAGTCGATAAGCGGTTGAACACCGGGGGGCAGCTCCCGAGCAGGAAATTCAACGACGAAAGGACCGGCTCCTGGATTGAGAGCCGGTTCTTTCTTTCAGGGTGGTGCAGAGACTATTCGGGGAGCTCAGACCAGCCTGGGCTGATACGGTCGAGGTTCAGCTTCAAGGCGTCGAAGTGCAGGGACGATTGCTGCCGCTCCTGCTCGAACTGCCGCGCGGTCTGCTCCGCCACAGTCTCGCCGATGATCTTCAGCTTCCGGCCGGTGCTTTGCGCGAGGACCTGAACCATACAGGCGCGCTCGAGGTAGTAGAGGTCGTCGAAGACGTTGGAGACGCTTTCACCCGAGAGCAGGACGCCATGGTTGGCCATGAAGAGGATGTCCGCGTCTTTGAGCTTGCTGGTGATGCGATCGCCTTCACCCTCATCGAGCGCGAGGCCGCCGTAGACCTCGTCATAGGCGATGCGGCCGTAGTACCGAAGCGAGTTCTGGCTGATCCACTCGAGCCGTCCGCCTTCCAGCACGGTGATCGAGGTGGCGTACGGCATGTGGGTGTGCATGATGCAGCGGGCGCTCTTCTTGGCGCGATGAACGCAGCCGTGAATGAAGAACGCCGTGGGTTCGACGCTGCGATGACCGTCGAGTTTGTTGCCATCCACATCGACGGTCACGATGTCGGAGGGCACCATCTCGGACCAGTGCACACCTTGCGGGTTGATGAGAAAGGCATCGGGGCCGTCGTCGTTGGGGATGGCGAGGCTGAAGTGATTGCAGACGCCCTCGTGAAGCCCGAGGAGGGCTGCGGTTCGGAGTGCGGCTGTCAGGTCGATCTTTCCCTGGCGAATGGATTGCGCGTGTTTCGAAGGCGATGTCTGCATAGAGGGAACTAGGATGCCGTCGTGCGATGGAGATGAGCCCGGCACATGCGGAGCGTCGGGCTGGGGAGGCTAGTGCTGGACGGGAACGAACTTGAGGCAGACCGGCGTATCGAAGGTAGTTTGCTTGCCGGTGGGCGAAAGCTTGCCGGTGGATGGATCGATTTTGTAACTCGCGATCGTATTGTTCAGCTCGCTGGCGGCGAGGAGATAGGCTCCGGTGGGATCGATGGCGAAGCTGCGCGGCATGATGATCGAGGTCTGCTCCTGCACCTGGGTGAGCGTACCTTTCGCAGGATCGATGGCAAAGACGCCGATGCTGTCGGGACCGCGGCTGCCATCGCTGGCGACCCGGCGATTGGATTCGTAGAGGAAGCGTCCGTCCGCGCTGATCTCGATCTCGGCGCTGTGATTGTCGGTGACCAGGCCGGGGGTGAGCGTGGGCATGACCTGCACGGGCTTCAGCGATCCTGCGGGATCCCACGACAAGACCGTGACGGTGCCGCTCATTTCGCCGAGTTGATAGCCGAATTTTCCGCTTCGCCCAAAGGTGAAGTGGCGCGGGCCGCTCCCGGGAGCGACGGTGGCGAACGGCGGCGAGGGAGGGGAGAGCGCGCCGGTCTTCTCGTCGAAGTTATAGACGAAGATCTTGTCCTGCCCGAGGTCGGAGACGATGACGTGGCGATTGTCGGGCGAGGGAAGGATCGAGTGCGGGTGCGGCATGGACTGGATCGCGGGGTCGGCGCCGTGACCGATGTGCTGCATAAAGGCCGTCATGCCTCCGATGCTTCCGTCCGGGTGGATGTTGAGCACGGTGATGCTGCCACTGCCGAAACTGGCCATCATGATGTACTTGCCGCGTAGATCCATGGAGATGAAGCAGGTGCTGGTGCCGCCGGTGGGCTTGGTGTTCAGCAGACGGAGTTTGCCGCTCGCGCCGTCGATGGCGTAGCCACTCACGTAGGACGCGTGATCGAGCGGCGGGCCGACGGAGGTTGGATCCTCGCTGACGGCGTAGAGGAACTTATGATCCGGCGAGATGGTGATGAACGAAGGGTTCGCGATTTCGGCAGCCAGTTGAGGCTGGCTCAGCTCGCCGGTGGCCGCATTGAACCGGCTTACATAGATGCCCTTGCTGTGACTCTCCCCGGAACCGACGGGGAGATTATGACGGACGAACTTGAAGCCCGTATAGGTGCCGGAGTAGAGGAAGAAGTCCTTGTTCTGGGCGAAGAGCGAGCTTCCGGCGAGAGAAGCCAGGACGGACGCCATGACAAGACAAAGCAGCAGGGGGGACCGTTTCATAGATCTCGTGTTCTCCAGCTCGAGCCGTTTAGAGATTGCGTGCGGCGCTATTTGGCGTGCGGCGGTTGGGGCGTGGCAGAGGGTGTGTGGGCGAAGTAAAGGAACTTTACCTGGGCATCTTCGTTGGGATTGACCGTACTGTGCGGCGTCTTTCCGTCGGGGACTTCAAGAAAGGCGGTGCCCGGCGTCTGCCTGCGCAGGATATTGGACACAAAGGCGAGGCCGGTGCCGCGCAGCGCAGTCCACACGGCCTCGACGTCAGGGGACGCGGTGACCTGTGGCTGTCCGATGGTGAGCGGATCCAGGGTGACGGTGGAGACGTCGTTCAGGGTCGCGAGCCCGTCGGCGGCTACGAAGATCTTCTTGATCATGTAGGCCCAGCTGTTGTCGGTTGTAGCGTAGGGGAGCGTGTTCTCGTCGCGCGCGAGCATGGAGGTATTGGGCTGGAAGCCGGGCTGCGTGGGCTCCTGGATGATGTACATGGCCAGCGGCCGATCACCGGTGTTGGCCAGGGTGAACTCGAGGTTGGCGGGCATGAGTACAGCGATGCCGCGCGCCAGGGAGACGGTCTGCCTGGAGGAGGTCGCCGTGCCGCTGCCAGACTCGACGAAGTAGACCTGCTGCTGACCTTCGAGGCGAATGGGAGAGGTGGAGGTATGCGGGGGAAGGACGCCATGTTCGAAGGCGCTCGCCGATCGAAGCACAGCACCCTTGGAGGTGGGGTCCAGCGCAGCACCGGGAGTGAAAATTGCCTGCTCGACCAGATTCCGGTAGGCCGTGTGACTGGGAGCCGTGTGCCAGTCACCGAAGTAGAGATTCAGGTGCTCACCGTAAAATTGGGCCCGGGCCGGGGCTGACAATCCCATGCACGCGAGGACAAGGAGCAACGATCGTTTCACCATGGCGGATGGATCCCCCCTCCTCGGCATTGGGCTTGTCCTTTGCTTCATTGGAGTTTAAGTTGAACAGCTCGGACACAGCACAACAAGCGAAATAGTGCGAACGCGGGGCGAGTCATGGCTGGGATGCGAGGGTGTAATAAAGATAGGAGTAGCTCCAGTGGATTGTCTTGCCGGGAGCGACGTCCAGATGGACGAACGGCTCCATGGCGAGGGTCGAGCGGATGGACCAGAGCTCAGCCTTCTCCAGTGGCTGGTCAGCGGTGATTCTTACGCCAACACCGAGGCGTCTGTTCTCAATGCGGACGTCATAATCGCGGGACGTTGCACCGAAGCCACCGATCTGCACGGTGAAGACTTCGTTGGCCTGGAGCGGCCTGCGGTACAGGATCCGGTCGCCGTCAATGGTGCCGAGCTGGGCTTTGATGGGCTTCAGCGGTGTGATCGGAAACGGCAGACGGATGGAGAAGTCCGGCCCGGTGGTCTGGCGGTCAAGTACGAGGAAGTTATGGTTGTACACGCTTGTGACGATGGGAAGCCGGCCAAGGTTCTTGAGCGTGTGATTCATGAGCAGGATCGGTTTCCCCGGGATCAGCCGGAGAGTTTTCGTGTAGAGATACCCGTAGCCCGAGTCTCGATCCACGATCTTCTGCGTGAACTGGATGGACGAGCGTTTGATCTTTACACTCCAGTGGCCATCGTCGACGATCTCGTAGAGCCGGTAGGGGTCGTAGTTCTGGTCGTCCGGCCGGCGGAGCGTGCCTACACCGATTTTGACAAAGGTGTGGCCGGCAGCGGCCTCACGAAATCCTAGGGGAAGCTTCTGCGCATCGACGAACTCTTCTGATGGACCGGTGATTGCACTGCAGCTTCCGGCGGTGATCTCGGCGCCCTCGAAGACGAAGTCTCTGACGCCGGGCACCGTGCGGGTGAACCATGGGCCGTAGAAGGAGTGACCGGCGAAGGTGAGCTCGCCGATGACGCCGGACCAGTCGAAACGGGTGCCGCGGTAGAAGCCCGCATGAGTATCCGGAAGGTAGATCCTGGCGTGCAGGGGACCGTTATCGAGCGTGGCGGCCGGCGATTGTGCGAGGCACACAGGAACATACGAGCAGGCCAGCCACAGGAGGAGGGGCAGCCGCCCGCGCATGCTAGTAGCCGCCCTGGACGAGGTTCTGCAACGGCTCATTGCGTGCGAAACGGAGGGCCTGCTGCGTGGCGAGTTGAAAGGCGCGCTGTGCGGTGCGCGGGCTGTCGCTGGCAATATGCGGCGTAATCATGAGATTTGGCGCGGTCCAGAGGGGATGGCCGGGTGGAAGCGGCTCCGGGTCCATGACGTCGAGTGCGGCCCGGATGCGATGCTGCTGGAGCGCAAGGAGAAGTGCCTCGGTATCGACGGTGGCGCCGCGTCCCGCGTTCACGAGAAGCGCACCGGGTTTCATGCGCGCGAGTCGGCCCCCGTCGATGAGATGGTGGGTCTCTGGGGTGAGCGGCATGATGAGCGCGACGATGTCGGCGAGTGGAAGGAGGTCGTCGAGCCGCGAGACGGGCTCCACCCCCGGACGCGCGCTGCGCGCCACCCGCAGAAACTTCGGACGGAAGGGAGCCAGGCGGGCTTCGATATTCTGCCCGATGGAGCCGTAGCCGACGATGAGTATGGTGGCGTCGGCGACCTCATCAATCAGGACCGGAAGGTTGACGCCGGCACGTGTGCCGGACTGCATGAGATAGATCTTCTCAGCATCGTCTTTTCCGTTCCAGTCGTGACGCCGCTGCAGGTCGAAGTAAAACGGAAGGTACTTCTGCATGGCGAGTATCGCCGTGACGGCCCACTCGGCGGTGGGGATGTCGTGGACGCCGCGGGCATCGTAGAGGGGGACGTCTCGAGGAACGATCGTGAGGAGGGCGTCTACACCGGCAAACAGAGATTGGACGGCCTTGACGCCGCGGAGAAAGGGCCACTGAGTGCGCGCGCTGGCAGCGGAGAAGGGAGCGATCCAGAAGTCGATCTCAAGCGGAGAGAGGGGCTTTTCGGGAATGCGAACGAGCTCCACCTGGTGGTCGAAGCCGCAGAGGAGCGAGGCTTCTATGGATGCTTCAACGCCGACGCGGATCATGAGGGCTGTCCTTTGGTGTCTGGGAGGATGGGTGCTGCGGGGCTGCTTTCACCGTGCTTCGATCGAAAGAGAAAGTAGACGGGAACGCCGAGCAGGACGATGCAGATGCCGGGCAGAGTCGTGGCCGGACGGTAGAGCAGGAGCACGACAACGATGACCGTTGCCAGCACGATGTAAAGGATGGGGACAGCAGGGTAGCCGAAGGCACGGTACGGGCGCACCGCGTGCGGCTTGAGCCTGCGCAGACGAAAGATGCCGGCCAGTGTGAGGATGTAGAAGACCAGGGCCGCCGAGACGACGTAGTCCAGCAGATTGCTGTAGAGATTGCCGTAGGTGTGGGTGGCTGGCTGGTAGGTGCGGATCAACACA
>DATLMQ010000159.1:0-8296 GCA_035537215.1 Acidobacteriaceae bacterium | reverse complement strand
GGCAAGGAGGAGGCCTCGTCCGCGGACGGGGCCTTCGTGCGTGTGGGGACCGCCCGTACGGGGTGCCCACGCACGCTGGTCGGGGAGGGGGCTGGCCGGCGGTTTCAGAGGGGATGGTTCGGGGAGAGGAGCGGGGCATCCCCCACTCATCGGGGTGCTACCGCTATGAAAAAATTGAGCATCCACGTTGCGGTGGGCGGGCCATGAGTGGGCCACCCGCGGTGGATGGTGCGGTTTAGCGTGTGTTGGTGCGGGTGTCGACGGGGTGGTTATGGGCGCTTTTGCGGAGGCCGGCGAGACCGGCGAGGCCGAGAAGGCCGATCCAGCCGTAGTCGTGGTGGGGGGTGTCGTCGTGTTGGGTGGTGGCGGTTTGGTTTGCTCCTGAGGCGTCAGACGATGCGCCGGTTTGCGCGATCGCTGTGCTGCTGAGGAGCAAAATTGCGAGTAGACCTAGGAAGGATTGTTTCAAGTGGAGCCTCCTGCGTGCTCCTCGGTGGATGGGGGGCGCGACCGCGGGGTTGCATAGGGCGCAAAAGCGGCGGCTGGGGTGGGTGAGGCCGCGGCGGTACGGGGGGCATCGGGATGATGGGGTCCGAGAGGTGGTTAGGTGGGGGGACATCTGCCGTTGTTCATCCCACCCGTCCGCTGCGCGTACGGATGGGGCACCCGGCACCCGGCTTCCTTGGTAGAGTGCGTTGTGGGATGGGGGCGGGGTGGAGGAAGGCGAGTCAGGCGCTTCGTCCTGCGGACTTCGCTTGGGCCTTCGGCAGAGCGGAGGGGGAGATGCGGCGGTTTTTGACCTAGGGCTTCGCCCTAGGCTGGTATAGGGCGCGCCGTTGGCGCTTGGGTTGGAGTTAGTGGTGGTGGGCATGAATGGGGTGGGACCGCTGGTTGGTCCACCCGTTCGCTGCGCGTACGGATGGGGTGCCCGGCGAGTCGCCTGCTATTGTGCTTCCATGCTTTGGAAGAGAGACACGACAGAGCTGGGTTGGGGTCGGATCGCAGGAGTTGCGCTCCTCCTTGCTGCCGGTGCCTATGCGGTGCAGCATCCTCACTCGTTCGTGTACTACGTCGTCAAGGCCCTTGTGTCGCCCGTTCCTTGGTCGGAGTGGTGAGTCGCTAGAGTTTGTCGTGGTACTGGAGTTGTAGACCTAACAGGTCCGCGTAGCGGACGGGTGGGGCACCCGGTTGTAGTTGTTCAGGCGAGGTGGGGGAGTCAAACGCCTAACAATGTTTGGTAAGGTCTCTCAGTGCGGATGAACAATCGCCAATGCGCTTACTGCGGTGTGACTGGTCGGAGATTTTCTAGAGATCATGTATTTCCCCGAGGTCTGTTTCCTCCAGGCGCAGCCCGAGGAGCGGCGCAGCGGCTTACTGTGCCTGCGTGTATCTCTTGTAATGGCTCGTACTCTGATGACGAAGCACATTTCAGAACTGTCATCACTCTCGCCGGGGAACATCTTAACGAAACCGTGCGCGGTATTTGGACAGAGAAGGTCCTGCCTTCTTTCTACAAAGTAGATTCCCAGCGTAGGCTCACTGATCTGATGGGTATAACGGAGCAGAGAGAAGTCAATGGCGAGCGCAAATTAGTCATCTACCCTGCTAAAGACGAAAGAATTCTACGAATAATAAGGAAGTCGGTCCGAGGGTTGACGTACATCCATAACGGCACACCCTTGCCCGATGAGAGGATCTGGGCGGACGTCCTAAGGTGGGCTTTGCCCGCGGATATGGAAGAGCAGCTCCGGTTTCAGGGCAACGAGCCAGACATAGTCGAATACGCTTTTTTGGAGCGAGTGGACCCGGAACTCGATGCGGTGTGGGTGTTTCGATTCTACGGACGAACTGAGTTCATAGCGACTGTGAGCGCAGGAGCGCGACATCCGGCCCGTATAAGCTTGTGAGGAGAAGGGGAATTTAGGCGAGGCTTCAGCAACGCCGAAATTCACTGTGGTGGCGTTGATGCGCGAACTTCCGTGATGGCACCTTGTCTTGCAAAGGAGCTAGCAATTTTGCCATTCTTGATGATGAACTGCCAGGTAAACGGGATCTGGTACATTTTGTTGTCACCCGTTCGTACAGTTGCCGTTCCCTCGTAACTGAACTCCGGATCTCCACCAGCCCGATCGATAGTCCTTTGCAGGGCGGAGTCGTCCAGTTGAGTAGAGCTCCAAGAGTTAGGAGCAATGAGCGCATCTCTGATCGGATTGGAGCGGCCGAAAAGATCTACAGGAGTCATGTTTTTGTAAGTCAGATCAATCAGAATTAAGTTCACACTTCCCATATTCTCGATGTAAAGGGAATCTTTGGTGCCTCGGGTTTCGATCGTAATGTGCGGCTCGAACTTGAGAGATAACTCACGATTAGCAATGTCCACCAGAGCTTGATCCTTCTTTGCTATGGCTTGTTCGAGCTGGCCATTTTGCTTGGCAAGGTCGTCGATCTTTTGCGTTGCTTTGTCTGATTGGGATTTCCCTGCATCTTTTAGTGCAACTATCTCGTTGGGAAGGCTCTGTAGCTTTTGTAGCTGGCTGTTAAGGTCATCGATCCTGCGGTCTTTGTCCGCGTTGGTACGATCTTGATCTTCCTTCGCATGCTCTCTATGCCTTCCGAACCAGATGCCGAGCGACGAGAGCACTATTATTAGTGCTAAAGCTGAGAAAAATGACCGGAGCCTCCGCTGCCTGCTGTGAAGACGCGTCTCGGTCGCAGCTTTGAAGAAGGAGATGAGCGCGGCTCCGATCAGGGACGCGTCTGCCAGCATGAAGCTGTCCAGCGAGATGAACACACCCCAAAACGCGAGCAGACCACCCACGAGCCAAGCCGCGTTGAAATCTTCCATGAACGACGGTGGCGTCGAACTATCTTCTGGCATTTGTGTAGAAATCTTACGTCCACCTGAGTTAGGTGAAGAGGAATTCTTTGGATCTTAGGTCTTTTACTTGGTCGCGGAGTTTGGCGGCGCGTTCGAATTCGAATTTTTTGGCGGCTTCGCGCATTTCGGTTTCTAGTTTGGTGATGTGGGTGTCTAGGTCGGCCTGGGTTTTGAAGTCGGGGAGGGTGCTGGTTTCTTCTTCGGTCAGGTCGGCGTAGTCGGCTTTCAAGATGACGGCGAGGGAGTCGTCCAGGGAGCGGATGACGGTCTGGGGAGTGATGCCGTGCTCGGTGTTATACAGCTCTTGTTTTTCTCTTCTTCGGTTGGTTTCGTCGATGGCTCGCTGCATGGAGTCGGTCATCTTGTCGGCGTAGAGGATGGCGCGGCCTTCTAGGTGGCGGGCGGCGCGGCCGATGGTTTGGATGAGGGAGCCCTGGGAGCGGAGGAAGCCTTCCTTGTCGGCGTCGAGGATGGCGACGAGGGAGACTTCGGGGAGGTCGAGGCCTTCGCGGAGGAGGTTGATGCCGATGAGGACGTCGTACTCGCCGCGGCGGAGGTCGCGGAGGAGGCGGATGCGCTCGAGGGTTTCGATTTCGGAGTGCATGTAGCGGCAGCGGACGCCGACCTCGGTGTAGTAGTTGGCGAGGTCTTCGGCCATGCGCTTGGTGAGGGTGGTGACGAGGACGCGCTGGTTGTTGGAGGCGCGGTCGCGGATTTCGGCGAGGAGGTCGTCGATCTGGCCTTTGATGGGGCGGATTTCGACCTGGGGGTCAACGAGGCCGGTGGGTCGAATGATCTGCTCCACTACAACTCCGGCACTTTTGGTTAATTCATAAGGGCCGGGGGTGGCGGAGACGTAGACGATCTGGCCGGTGCGGGTCTCGAACTCCTCGAAGCGGAGGGGGCGGTTGTCCATGGCGGAGGGGAGGCGGAAGCCGTAGTCGACGAGGTTTTGCTTGCGGGAGCGGTCGCCGTGCCACATGCCGTGGAGCTGGGGGACGGTGACGTGGGACTCGTCGATGAAGAGGAGGAAGTCGCGGGGGAAGTAGTCGAGGAGGGTGGGCGGGGGCTCGCCGGGGAGGCGGCCGGAGAAGTGGCGGGAGTAGTTTTCGATGCCGTGGCAGAAGCCGACGGACTTGATCATTTCGAGGTCGAAGCGGGTGCGTTGATGGATGCGCTGGGACTCGACGAGACGGCCTTCTTTTTCGAGCTGGGCTTCCCAGTCGGTGAGCTCGGCGACGATGGAGTTGATGGCGGAGGTTTTGCGCTCGGGCTGAACGACGTAGTGGCTCTTGGGGTAGATGGGGAGGCGCGAGTATTTCTGCTTGACGGTGCCGAAGAGCGGGTCGATTTGGGAGAGGGAGTCGATCTCGTCGCCGAAGAGCTCGATGCGGAAGGCGTTTTCGTCGTAGGTGGGGAAGACTTCGATGATGTCGCCGCGGACGCGGAAGGTGCCGCGGCGGAAGTCGACGTCGTTGCGCTCGTAGAGGATTTCGACGAGGCGGCGGGTGATGTCTTCGCGGCGGAGCTTCTGGCCTTTTTCGAGGAGCAGGAGCATGCCGTAGTAGGCCTCGGGGGAGCCGAGGCCGTAGATGCAGGAGACGGAGGAGACGATGATGGCGTCGCGGCGCTCGAAGAGGCTGCGGGTGGCGGAGAGGCGCAGCTTGTCGAGCTCATCGTTGATGGTCGACTCTTTCTCGATGTAGAGGTCGCCGGCGGGGATGTAGGCCTCGGGCTGGTAGTAGTCGTAGTAGGAGACGAAGTACTCGACGGCGTTGGTGGGGAAGAACTGCTTGAACTCGTGGTAGAGCTGGGCGGCGAGGGTTTTGTTGTGGGCGAGGATGAGGGCGGGGCGGTTGAGCTCGGCGATGACCTTGGCCATGGTGAAGGTTTTGCCGGAGCCGGTGACGCCGAGGAGCACCTGGTCTTTGTCGCCGGCGGCGAGGCCGGAGACGAGCTCGGAGATGGCGCGGGGCTGGTCGCCCTGGGGCTTGTATTCCGTGTGGAGCTGGAAGTCCATCGGTACAGGATAGCCGAATGGGAAGAAAAGGCGAAGATGGGGTAGGTGAGGTGGGAGGGTTTGGAGAAGGGACGCTGGCGCTGCGGGGAGCCTGGCGGGAGTAACTAGTGCAAGCACGAAAGGTAGTTACCGGAGTGCGGCGACGCTTCGCGATTTGTGTTGGTATGCGACACAGCGGCGGGTTATAGTTTGGCGAAATCAATTTCATCAAAGTTCACCCCGCCGAGCAGAGTTGTTTTCGGGCCAGGCGCTCGTGTGTGCTGGAGGTCCCTTTGCGTCGTGCCGGATTCTGCCTTGTTGCTGTGAGCTTTGTGTGTTTTCTGATGTCTGGGTGTTCGGGTAGCGGGTCGGCGGCGGGCGCGGGTGGAAGTCAGACGCCGGGAGTGAACGCGGTGCCGAACGTGGCGTCGGTGTCGCCGACGAGCGTGACGGCGGGGGCGGGGGCGCAGACGATCACGGTGACGGGCAGCGGATTTGTGCAGGGCTCGGCGGTGTCGTTCAACGGAAGTGTGGTGCCGACGACGTATGGCAGCGCGACGACGCTGCAGGCGCAGGTGCCGGCGAGCGCGCTGACAGCGGGCGGTGTGGCTGCGGTGCTGGTGACGAATCCGACGCCGGGGGGCGGGAGCTCGGCGACGGTGAGCTTTTCGGTGATGAGCCCGACGCCGAAGGTGAGCGATATCTCGCCGAAGAGCGTGGCGCAGGCGCGGCAGGCGACGATCACGATTACGGGAACGGGGTTTGAGTCGAACTCGGCGGTGACGTGGAATGGGGTAGCGGTGCCGACGACGTTTGTGAACGGCACGACGCTGCAGGTGTCGTTGACGGCGGACCAGGTGCAGAGTCTGGGCAATGCGCAGGTGACGGTCAACAACCCGGGGCCGGGCGGAAGTGCGACGGTTCCGGTGGCGGTGCTGGTGTATCCGGTGCCGACGGTGACGGCGGTGTCGCCGGCGAGCGCGGCGGTGGGATCCGGGGCGAAGCTGGTGACAGTGACGGGGACGAACTTCATCGCGGGATCGGTGGTGCAGCTGGATGCGACGGCGTACCCGACGGCGTCCGCGAGCGCGACGTCGCTGACGGCGCAGATTCCGGCGGCGGCGTTCGCGAGCGGGCGGACCGCGAACCTGACGGTGCAGAATCCCGATCCTCTGCCGGCGGTGTCACTGTCGTTTCCGTTCCCGGTGACGGCGCCGACCCCGCTGCTGGGTTCGATTTCGCCGACGATCGGCGTGCAAGGGTCGACCAGCGCGACGATTACGCTGACGGGGACGGGGTTTGAGGCGAACTCGGCGATGCAGTGGAACGGGTCTGCACGGCCGACGACGTTTGTGAATCCGACGTCGCTGCGGGCGACGCTGACGGCGGCGGACCTGGCGAGCGTGGGCACGGGACAGATCACGGTGAACAATCCCGGGCCGGGCGGGAGCACGAGCGGAGCGCAGACGCTGACGGTGGTGGCGCCGCCGGTGATCACGGCGGTGAGCCCGACGACGATCACGCAGCCGACCTCGCAGGGGACGACGGTGACGTTGACGGTGACGGGAACCAACTTCGGGACGGATGCGTTTGCGCAGGTGAACGGGATTCGACTGCCGACGACGTCGGAGACCTCCACGCAGATCGTAGCGACGATCTCGTACAACCAGCTGTATCAAACGGGCGCAGCGAAGATCACCGTGGCGAACCTGGCGGCGCCGAATACGTATGTGCAGTCGCAACCGGCGACGGTGAACGTGATCAACCCGACGGCGCCTTTTTCGCTCTCCCCGAGCTCGGCGGCGGTGGGAAGTCCCGATGTGAAGGCAACGGTGTACGGCGGGGGCTTTTTTGCCGACAGCGTGGTGCAGTGGAATGGGACGCCGCTGGCTACGACGTACAGCTCGTCAACCAGCATGAGTGTGACGATTCCAGCGGCTCTGCTGAGCAGCCCTGGATCGGCGCGGATCACGATTGCGACGCCGGAAAACCTGGGCGCCGCGTCCGCGACGCAGGGGTTCAGCACATACATTGCCATGCCGATGAATGGGCTGGTGTGGAACAGCAAGGACGGTCTGTTGTATGCCACCATTCCGGGCCGGGCGGGGCCGGGACTGGGGAACAGCCTGGTGGGGATCGATCCGGTGACTGGGGCGATTCAGCGCACGATCTTTGTGGGCAGCGAGCCCAACCGGCTGGCCATCTCCGATGATGGGACACAGGCGTTTGTCGGGCTGGACGGGCCGGGCGCGGTGCGGCAGGTGAACCTGCAGACTGGAACGGCGGGCGTGCAGTGGTCGCTGGGAGGATATAACCCGCCGTACACGGCATCGGCGCTGGCGGTACTGCCGGGGCAGGCGAACTCGGTGGCGGTGTACGGAACGAACGGGGTCGTCACGATCTACGATTCGGGGGTCGCGCGAGCGAAGTCGAGCTCGGGCCTGAACACGTATTTCTCGAGCAACCGTGGAGTTTTGGCATTCGGATCCTCGGCTTCGACCTTGTATCTGGCGGCGCAAACGACCGGGAACTATGGGTACGCCCTGACGGTGGACAGCACGGGGATCAGCGCGGTGAAGTCGCTTTCCACGAGCGGGTCGGGATCCGTGCAGTACGACAATGGGCGGCTGTACTTCTCGAACGGCGTTGTAGCGGACGCGACGACGGGTACGACGCTGGGCCAGTTTTCGATAACGAATAGTTATTCGAGCACGCCGGTGGCGGCGTCCGGGCCGATGGTGTCGGAGTCGGGGCTGAACCGGGCATGGGTGCTGGTGAGCAATTTCATGGACACGCCGCAGCTGATGCAGTACGACGAGACGACGTTCAATCCGTTGACGTCGCTGGCGGTGACCGGGCTGGGGGCGGTGAACTCGAACTTGTACCAATCGGGCACTCCGGCAGACCTGGTCCGCTGGGGACAGAACGGACTGGCATTCCACACGTCGGACCAGTTGTATCTGCTGCATGGATCGATCGTGAAGGACACGAGTGGATCGCCGGCGGATTTGCAGGTGACGGCACAGGTGCCCGCGACGGTGAGCACGGGAACCGCGATCGCGCTGCAATTGCAGGTGAAGAACCTGGGCACGAGCGATGCGCAGGGAGTGATGCTTTCCACGCGGTTGCCGGGCACGTTGATCTACGGCAGCGCGAGTGCATCGCAGGGAAGCTGCAGCGGCAACGGCGTGCTGTATTGCGATCTTGGCGGGATCAACAATGGAGCCTCGGCGACGGTGACGATCAGCGCGACGCCTTCGACGGCGGGAACGATTGAGGTAGACGCAACGATCGACTCGCAGAGCTTTGATCCGAACGCAGCGAACAACCAGGTAGCGGCCACGACGACGAGCAGCGGAGCTTTGTTCAGCCCGGTGCCGGTGGTGAGCAGCGTGTCCCCGAGGGCTGTGCAGGCTGGG